>NZ_JAUBPE010000022.1:0-91154 GCF_036700565.1 Microcoleus pseudofavosus SVA1_A4 | reverse complement strand
CCGTTCTTGTTTGACTGACAATATATTAGATTCTTCTGAGTCCTTTTGTCAAGCGTGATTGAGATGCTCTTACCCTGGGAAACACCAAAGACAAATCCAGAGACAAATCGGGAAAACCCGGAATTACGATAGTCTCATTTGGCAGAACAACTCGCTGCGATCGATAATTGAAATCACCTTGTCTTTTTTGATAAGGTTCGCTGTGCATTTCCAGTTGATTATCAACCAAATTAAATATCCAATAATTAGCAATTCCAGATTCAGCATACAGAGATAGCTTTGTTTCGCGATCGTACTTCAAAGTAGAATCAGAAACCTCAATTACCAACAAGATATCCGCCGGCTCCGGGTGAGAAGATAAATAATTATCAGATCGATTTCTGGCGATAACAACATCAGGTTCTGGTTCGCTATCAGTAGCAGACAAAATAATCGGCTCTTGTACGCGCAAGCGAGCGCGTCTTGCCAGTAAAATGACTAACTCCTCAAGTAAAAGACTGTTACAAACAGAGTGAAGCCTACCTTTAGCAGCCATATTGATAATTTCTCCGCGAATCAATTCAAATCGGTCATCTGGGGCGAAAAATCCCAGTTCTCCCAAACGGTGATATTCTGCGATCGAGAATCGTTTAGCAGTTACAACAGTCATCGCTTTTGTTACCTACAGGTGCTAAAAGTACGCAATTCAATCAAATTTATACCCCCAGACTTCTACCAAACTTACACTATTTTATCCGAGGATAAATCAGGGGCGATCGCCAGCTTTGCTTCGCCCGACAGCACTTCAACAGCAGCAGACGCAGGTAATCGATCGTAAGAATTTCCACCCAAAGCATTAACTTGACGCATCAAAGTGCCCATTTCCAAAGCACTCATCGCATAATTCCAGCCTAAATTGCTCTTAATTCCGGCCCTTTCCAAAGCTTGCTGCATCGTGTCAGTCGTCACCACGCCAAAAATCACCGGCACCCCACTTTGAAAAGCCGCCGCAGCAATTCCCTTAGAAACCTCACCAGCTACAAAATCGAAATGAGGAGTTTGGCCCCGAATTACTGCACCCAGACAGATTACCGCATCGTAGCGGCGAGAAAAAGCAGCTTGGCGCGCCACCAAAGGAATCTCAAAACATCCCGGAACCCAATAAAAATCAACTTGATTACCGTGAGGATTGATATCAACCCCGTGGCGTTTCAAACAATCTTGACATCCTTCCAAAAGTTTGTTTACAATCAAATCGTTAAAACGACCGATGACAATAGCAAACCGCAAAGATTCTGTTTGAGTAAAAGTTCCCTCGAAAACAGTCATAGTGTTCTAGTTTAGATTTTAGGTTTTAGATTTTAGATTTTTGTTTGCTAGAAGGCAAAAGTCAGAAAGCAGAAACATTTCATCTGAATCTCAAGTGCAAAAACATACAGGAGCGCGCTGGCATAAAAATTTCTAGCTTCTACCAAATGCCGAATGCCTTGTAATCGATGGCGAATGCCTTCAACTTTCTACCTTTTACCTTCTTTATTTGATAGGTGGGGCGAATTTAAACCACCAAAAAGTTTAATACACCCACTGCAATAACCAGTAAAAACCAGAGACCAGAACCAGCAAAAATCAAGGATTTAGACTGATTCCAGTTTTGGGGAGAGGCATAAGCAACCGGGACGCCAATCACCATTGCAAAAGACAGCAGTACCAGCGCCAGTAAAACCAATTGAAACAGAATTGATAACATCTTTTCTCCTTTCGATATAACCGTGCGTTGACGAAAAATAGTTTCCCCGAACCGGGAAAAATTTTCCAAATTCTAGTTTTTGACCCCGCCCAAAAACGGATACTTGCTTTCCGACAGGAGTCGCGATCGAGCCAAAATTTTAGACCAAAGTTCCTGCTCCCAGATTCATCTGTGGAGTAAATCTAAAATCTAAAATCTAAAATCTAAAATCGACTGACAGTATCCCGATCGAGATATCGAGAGATTGTCGGTTGATTGATACGAAAGAACCCGTGCAAATTCGGGCGTTGCGCGAACAGGCGTCAGCGGCTCTTGAGATTTTCATCAATTTTATCATTGTTCGCTACACGACAGAAAACTGGAAAGGTTAAGTTAAAGCCCGATCGACACATCCGGTGTCAGAGTCCGAGAAATTGCTACTGTGTGAGTTAGAGATGCGGGATTTTCGGCTATGGACTTAGTTTTGTGCCACACAACAGCAGATTTTGACGCCTTGGGAGCGGCGGTGGGACTTTGCGTGCTGCGCCCCGGTAGCAGAATAGTGCTCGCAGGCGGGTGTCACCCGACGGTGCGGGATTTTTTGGCGCTACACCGCGACGAGTACCCGCTGATCGAACGCCGATCGGTCAATCCGCAACAAATTCGATCGATTAGTATAGTTGATGCCTCGCAGCGCGATCGTTTGGGAAAAGCCGCCGAGTGGCTGGATTTGCCACAAGTGAGCGAAATTGCTGTTTTCGACCACCACCTACAGGCTGATTTGGACATCCCCGCAACTGTCACCCAGATCGAAGCAGTCGGGGCCAGCACTACATTAATTGTCGAAAAGCTCAGAGAAAAGAGCAATACAGAATTTCGCCTTCAGCCTTCAGAAGCAACAGTCATGGCCCTCGGCATCCACGTCGATACAGGTTCCCTCACCTTTGACGGCGCAACGGCGCGAGATGCAATAGCTTTGGCGTGGTTGATGGAACAGGGAGCAAGTTTGCGGGTAATCGCTGAATATGTAGAACCCGGTTTGTCTCCTCAATTGCAAGATTTGCTGAAAGAAGCGCTGAATAATTTGCGATCGGAAACTTTGCACGGTTACAGCGTAGCTTGGGTGCTGCTATCTACTGAAGCTTACGTTCCGGGACTTTCTTCGCTGGCTTCTCGCTTGCTCGATTTGACTGAAACCGATGCTCTGCTTTTAGGCAATGTTTATAAATTTGGCGAAAACGAAAACAACCGCAATACCGATCCCGAATCGCCAGTTTCCAACCGCTTAACTATTATCGGTCGATCGCGCATCGAAGGAACAAACCTCAGCGAATTGTTCAAACCCCTCGGCGGCGGAGGCCACGCCCGCGCCGCTTCCCTAGCCACCCGCGATGTTGACCCCCTGCTGACTTTAAATCAGTTAGCTGACGAACTCAAAACTCAAATTCCCCACCCTCCGACAGCCCGCGAATTAATGTCGTCTCCAGTGCGGAGTATTCGCCCGGAAACCTCGGTGGGAGAGGCTCACCGTATCCTCCTGCGTTACGGACATTCGGGGCTTTCGGTGGTCGATGCGGGCGATCGGCTGGCAGGCATTATCTCGCGCCGCGACATTGACATTGCCTTGCACCACGGTTTCAGTCACGCCCCAGTCAAGGGTTACATGACTCCGCAGCTAAAAACGATCGCCCCGGATACATTGCTGCCGGAAATTGAATCTTTAATGGTGACATACGATATCGGGCGCTTGCCGGTATTGGAAAACGGTCAACTGGTGGGAATTGTGACTCGCACTGACGTGTTGCGGGAATTGCACCAGCAAAAAGCGCGAGACAGGGGAAGCAATGCAGAATTGTCTTATTGTGCAGTGCCCGAATCAGTTGAGCAGTTGTTGCGATCGCGCATCAGTGCCGAATTGTGGCAATTATTGTCGATCGCGGCCAATATTGCACGAGAGCGCGGCTGGCAACTTTATATTGTCGGTGGCGCAGTGCGGGATTTACTGTTAGCGGCGGATGATACGCTGGCACTAACTGACATTGATTTGGTAGTGGATGGAAACTGCGGTTCCGACGATTCCGGTGCCGGTGTCGAGTTGGCTGCATCGCTGCAAAAGCTTTACCCAGACTCGCGTTTGGACGTTCACGGTCAATTTCAAACCGCCGCGCTGTTGTGGCACAAAGACTCTGCTTTCGGTGCGCTGTGGGTGGATATCGCGACTGCTCGTACTGAATTTTATCCTTATCCGGCTGCAAATCCTGAAGTTGAAGCGAGTTCGATCCGTCAAGATTTGTACCGCAGGGATTTTACAATTAATGCGCTGGCTGTGCGGTTGGGTGTTCCTCGCAGCGGCGAATTGTTAGATTTTTTTGGCGGTTTGCTGGATTTGGAAGCGCGGCAAATTCGAGTTTTGCACGCCAATAGTTTTATCGAAGATCCGACGCGAATTTATCGCGCTGTGCGGTTTGCGGTGCGGCTGGGATTTGCGATCGAGCCGCAGACTGAAGGATATATCCGCCATGCTTTAGAAAGCGGGATTTATTACCGCATTCAGGGAGAAAACGGCCGAGCTCCGGCTTTGGAAACTCGGCTTAAAAGCGAGTTGAAATACATTTTGCAAGCTCCTTACTGGAAAGTTGCTTTGCAAATGCTAGGAGATTTGCAGGCTTTGCGCTGCATTCATCCTACTTTGGAGTTGGATCGCCAGTTGTGGCGGCAACTGCGTTTGCTCGATCGGTGTTTGAATGGAAGGAAGAAGGAAGGTTCGGCAACGGATTATGTAACGGATGTAACGGATGTAACGGATGTCAGGAAGAAGGAAGAAGGAAGAAGGAAGGAGGAACAAGGAAGGAGGAAGAAGGAAGGAGGAAGAGACAATTCTCTATTCCCCATTCCCCATTCCCCATTCCCCATTCCCCATTCCCCATTCCCCATTCCCCATTCCCCATTCCCCATTATCAATATTCCCGATTGGCAGATGCGGCTGGAAGTTTTGATAGCTTATTTAGCACCGGAATATCGCGATAAGGTGGCTGCAAATCTTCAGTTACCCGCTGACAGCATTAAGCGGCTGCAACATTTGGAAGCCGGAAAGAACCAGCTAGCAGAGAATTTGCCGAAGTGCGATTTGCCGAGTCAATTGGTGTTGCTGTTGAGGAATTATGAATTGCCGATGTTAATTGCGATCGCCCTACAAAGCCCGCGAAGTGCCCGCCGCCAAATTTGGGCATATATCATCAAGTGGGCAAATGTCGAGTCGCCTTTGAATGGCAACGATTTGAAGGCTTTGGGCTATAAGCCGGGGCCTGGGTTTAAACGTATGTTGGATGATTTGTTGGCGGCGACTTTGGATGGCGATTTGGGCGATCGGGCTTCTGCGATCTCTTTCTTAGCACAACGTTATCCTCAAGCTTAGTAGGGTGTGTCAGCCGCGCGTTATTTTTTCTATAATCGATCGGCTAATTGCTGACCAAGAATTTCTCGATCGTACAAGCCCCCGGATTTATCCGTGGAATCAATCCAAAATCTAAAATCTAAAATCCTCAAGCCCCCGAATTTATCCGTGGGGTCAATCCAAAATCCAAAATCTAAAATCTAAAATCGAATGACGCACCCTACTGAATTTTTAGTTATCCATTCCAAACACGCTAAGCTGTTCTGCATTTAAACTACACAGTCAAAATTTGATAAAGTTCTTGTGGGGTGGGCGTCTCGCCCGCACAAAAAATGCAATTTAGATGTAGAACAGCTTAACAAGCCGAGCGCACATTATTGATATTTCGAGAATTAAGGTGAAAAAACAGCGCCCTCCTGGTTTAATCGCAATTGTCCTTTACAAAACTTTTGTTGCTGCCCTCTTGACAGTAACTTCGATCGCTTTGCTTTTTGCACTGAAGAATCATCAAGCCTTGGAGGATTTTTCGGATTCTTTATTCTTAGAAACCAAACTGAAGATTGTTGAATTTTTATTAGACAAAGTTCTAATGGTCAAGCCTAAAACCTTACTGTTTAGCGGAATGGCTGCCGGACTGTATGCAGTTTTAACTGCTGTTGAAGCGGTGGGTTTATGGTACGAAAAAGGCTGGGCAACAATCTTAGTGATAGTGCTGGTAGGCATCAGTATCCCGCCTGAAATTTATGAGTTAGTTCAGGGTGTCACCGTACTTAAGTTAGTGGCATTTATCGCAAATGTAGCCGTGTTATGGTATTTGCTGCACCATTTGCCGAAGCACGGTAAGGGATCTTAAAGTTCCGATGAAAAGAGAGGAAACTCACTTGATTTGATAAATGTCACCCTTTTCCATTTTAATCTCATAAAACGGCTTATAAGTCAATAAAAAACCTAAATTTTTACAAAAATCCACTAATTGTAAAGATTCGATAAAGCCCAGAGGGGTTGTACCCCCCACGAGCTATAGTCGTATCATATAGATGCACCCTGATGGCTTTCCCGTTCCACAAGAGCGGGATTTTTATTGGGGAAATATTGTGTTAAGTTTTAAGACGGCTGCTAAAGATAGGATTGGTGGAACATTCCAATAAAACGATCGCCAGATGCCAAAATATCAGAACAAAAGCCAAAACTAGGGCGCCGATCGATCGAACCTCACCCCTAACTCGGAGAAATAACCCAAAGGCGGTAGCATAGTTTGGGAACCGGCATCAACTGAAGATGAACTTAGCGCCAGCAACAGTCCTGCAACAGGGCAAATACACAATTAACGCGACTTTAGGCATAGGAGGGTTCGGTATTACTTACCGAGCTATCCACACCCATTTAAACCAAACCGTCGTACTCAAAACCCTCAACGAAAGTCTGCGCCAGCACCCAGAATCTGCCGAATTTCAGCAGCAGTTTATTGCCGAAGCCCAACGCCTGTCGCGGTGTCAGCATTCCAACATCGTCAGAGTAATCGACTTTTTTGAAGAAGCCGGACAGTCCTTTATCGCAATGGACTACATTCCGGGCCAAACTCTCGCCCAAATAGTCGAAACCGATCGGCCGCTGCCAGAAGCCCAGGCCCTGCACTACATTCGGCAAATAGCCTCAGCCGTAAGTACAGTTCACCACAGCGGATTGCTGCACGGAGACATCAAGCCAGAAAATATTATCCGGCGAGCCGATTCTCACCTCGTAATGTTAATAGATTTCGGCATTGCCCGCGGCTTTACCGCCGGCACCAAACAAACCCACACTAACTTGCTCTCGCCCGGGTACGCGCCGATCGAACAATACCTCCATGACGGTAAATGTACACCCGCCACAGACATATACGCGATCGCTGCCACCCTCTACTACTTACTTTCCGGCGTGACGCCCGTAGCAGCACCCCTGCGCGATCGCATTCCCCTGGCCGACTTGGGGCAATTTCAGCCCAACCTCAGTGCGGGAATCGAGCGAGCCATCCTTCAGGGACTCGAAATCGACCCCCAAAACCGCCCTCAGACAGTGGAAAATTGGCTTACCATGCTGCAAGAAACAGAGCGATCACCAGCAGAGAGAAAAGGCAAGCAAAGTCTGCGATTGCCCGCACCTCCCCCGCCGCAGTTGACTTTCCTGGCGTTTGTCGTAACGGCTGCAATTGCAGGCTGGATGGGTTTTGACCTGGCATGGCGTTACAACAGCACCAGTCTCAGCAGCAAGCGCTCCCAAACTCAATCCTTGCCATCTCTCGAAGATTTGCTCAAATCCCGCGATTTGTCAGGGCCGATGTTCGGGCAGCCGTCTGTCGAAAGCAGTCCTCTCCCCCCGATCGAACTCAACAAGCGCCCCAAACCCGCATCAGACAGCAGCAACATTCCCGAACAGATCGAGCCCTCAGAAGCTAGCACTCAACCTTCTGAGTCCCCAAGCCCGGAAACTCCCGCCCCAGAAACCGAAGTGCCACCTGAGCCATCCCCGACGCCCGAGCCTGAATCGCAGCCTTCTGAGTCCCCCATTCCAGAGCCTAAAACCGAAATCGAGCCCGCACCCCAAGCAGCATCCGCACCGGTACCAGAAGTTGCACCCCTGCCGCCCGAACCGCCCACCGAATCGCCCTCTGTACCCGCCCCGCCTGCTGCCAAGAGTGCTGAAACCTTGCCGCCGTCGGAATCCGCGCCGCCAGCACTAGCGTCGCCGACCGAGCGATCGCCAGAACCGCCAATACCGAGCCGCAGTGGCAGCAATTCAGATAGTTCGATCGCACCTTTCTCGCCGCCCCCTGTTGCAGAACCGACTGTGCCTTTTCCTGAACCTGCGACAAATTAGTATTGTTTTTGTTGGTTAAAAGTGCGGGCAAATACTTGGTTTTATGAGTCAGCAAATATCCGATCGGTAGTTGAGAAAATAACGCTCTTGAGGTCCAAAGACTATCTCGCCAAACCTTCGATCGACTCGAAAAATCCCAACAGCCGCGACCGGAGTTTATCTACTATTTCCTATTCCCTCTGCAATCCAAATGCCCGCCGATAAAATTGGCATAAATGTTTGATATTTGGATTTAATTTATGTTATAATGTGCGCGCGGCACTGAAATTGTGTGATGTCGCGCGTTGAATTCGGTCGATGGTCGAGGTCGGGCCCGGGATGCGATCGGGATCGTTCGATCGCGCCCCCTGAAAAAAGTTGTTTGTTTTTGTGCAAGCTCCCGGCCGCGCATCATTTCCCCCAAACTTCCTTTCTTTGGGAGCAAGCACCATCGGGGACAAGCAAGTTATAATTTGTTGCGGAAGCGCACAGAGATTTTCATATGAGTAAACCCCCAGTTCATGCTTTTTTTGTAGGCAGAGCACTTGCCGAAGCACTGTACGAGCAATTAGAAAGCGCAGCAACCAACGCTTTTTCGGAACTCGGCAAATTTGACGCCGAACAAAGAGAACGCCTGCGACAGTTCACCGATCGAGTTGTGGAACGGGCAAACAGAGCTGCGGATGAGGCGATGCAGACCAGAACTGGCACTGCAACAAGCACTATTCAAGACATCCATCCAGCAGAGTTGCAAGTAACTATTGACGAACTGCGCGCCGAAGTGGCCCTGGTGCGATCGGAATTGCAGCGCTACCGCAGCAGTTTGCCCTAGCCATCTATCCGACCACAACTATTATTTACGACTACGCGAGCGCAAAGCACTGCGCTCCTGCGCTCCTACCTGCAATCAAAGCAACAACATAAAATAAGCAATTTGGGAACCCAAGTGTCTGCTCTCCTTGATGACTCTGTTAATCGCCAGCGCTCCAGAAAGCCCACTGGCGAAGCCGATGAGCCAAAAACTGCGGGTTTATCGTACAAAAGTAAAGCTTATCGCTGGAATCGCGAAAAATACTCCCGGCAGCGGCGCTTCTTCGACATTTGGGCCTTTGTCCTGCTCTGGCTGGCTTCGCTGTGGCTCGACAGCAAAAATTGGAGCTACTGGGGAGGCGTGAGTGAAGAAAAGAAAGTTGCCAGACGGCGCTTTCAAGCTATCTGGGTTCGAGAAACACTATTGGATTTGGGCCCGACTTTCATTAAAGTTGGACAATTATTTTCCACCCGCGCCGATTTGTTCCCAGCAGAGTTTGTCGAGGAACTTTCTAAGCTGCAAGATAAAGTGCCTGCTTTCAGCTACCAGCAGTTAGAGGTAATTGTTGAGCAAGATTTGGGCAAGACTGTTCAAGAACTCTACCACAGCTTTGACCCGGTGCCCCTGGCCGCTGCAAGTCTGGGTCAGGTACACAAAGCTCAACTGCATTCTGGCCAGGAAGTGGTGGTCAAGGTGCAGCGGCCTGGACTGCGGAAGCTGTTCGAGATAGATTTGCAAATTCTTAAGGGAATTGCTCGTTACTTTCAAAACCATCCTAAGTGGGGTCGCGGCCGAGATTGGATGGGGATTTATGAGGAATGCTGTCGCATTCTGTGGCTGGAAATTGACTATCTCCATGAAGGCCGCAATGCTGATACTTTTCGCCGCAATTTTAGCAACTGTGACTGGGTGCGGGTGCCGAGGGTTTATTGGCGGTACGCGGCTCCGCGAGTGCTGACTTTGGAATACCTGCCGGGAATTAAAATCAGCCACTACGAAGCTTTGGAAGCGGCCGGGATCGATCGTAAATTAATCGCTCAGTTGGGGGCAAAAGCTTATTTGCGACAGTTGCTCAACGACGGCTTTTTCCACGCTGACCCACATCCCGGCAACATCGCTGTTAGTGCTGACAGTTGTCTGATTTTCTACGATTTTGGCATGATGGGGCAAATCCAGTCGAACGTCCGCGAAGGACTGATGGAGACGCTTTACGGCATTGCTTCTAAGGATGGACAGCGGATTATGGATTCTCTGATCGAGTTGGGAGCTTTGGTGCCTACGGGTGATATGAGTCCGGTGCGCCGATCGATCCAGTATATGCTGGACAACTTCATGGACAAGCCTTTTGAAAATCAATCGGTGAGCGCGATTACCGACGACCTTTACGATATTGCCTACGACCAACCTTTTCGCTTCCCAGCTACCTTTACTTTTGTAATGCGAGCTTTTTCCACCATCGAAGGGGTGGGCCGAGGTTTAGATCCCGAGTTCAACTTTATGGAGGTGGCACAACCTTTTGCCATGCAGCTTATGACTAATGGAAATGGCCATGATACCAGTAGCAGCATTTTTAACGAAATCGGCCGTCAGGCGGCTCAGGTGAGTTCGACTGCTTTGGGTTTGCCCCGCCGGATTGAGGAGACTATTGACAAACTAGAACAGGGAGATTTGCGGATTCGCGTCCGTTCTGCCGAAACAGAACGCTTGCTCCGCCGCATGAGCAGCGCTCAAATGGGTACGAATTATGCTTTGCTGATGAGTGCTTTTACTTTGTCGGCGACAATTTTGTTTGTCAGCAATAAAGTCTGGCCGGCTGTCGCTGTGGCAGTGCTGGCGGCGGGTGCAGGGTTTGCTCTGCTGCGTTTGTTCAAGCGGATCGATCGTTTAGACAGGATGTCATAATTGTGCAATTTGGGATTTGAAATTTCAGGTTGGAGATTTCTCGCCAGCCAAAAGTTGACCTCGAATGTTAAGTTTTGGCTGGCTGACAACACATTGCTAAAATTTACAGCACTTACACGCTTTGACGCTAAAAACCTCGTTGCTTCCTAGATTTCTCGCCAGCTAAACCTCTGATTTTTTGTAGAAATCCTGTTTTTTTTGCACGTGGTGCTTAACTTACTGGATTTACCGAAATTTTAAGAGGGAATTACCATCATATCGATCTACAATATGAGGTCAAGGTAGTACAATTTTTCCAAAACTCACGATCGCAGGTGGCAGAAATTTCAAGTTCCCTTCGCGATTTAAGTTTTGGAAGAAAACATTGCACCACTTCAATCAAGCTTTTAAGTTCGATGAGTCCAATCAGGCAATCTATGAAACGCTCTTTCGCAGGTAAGACAGATACAGGGCTAGTTCGTTCAGTAAATCAGGATTCATACTACATTGATTCTGACGGGCGATTTTTCATAGTAGCCGACGGAATGGGAGGACACGCCGGAGGTCAAGAAGCCAGCCGGATTGCGACTCAGGCGATTCAATCTTATTTGCTCGAACATTGGGAAGGGCCTGAAGATTCTCCGCTGTTGTTGGAAAAGGCTTTGTTGATTGCCAATCAAGCAATTTTGACGGATCAGCTCGACCACCCCGAGCGCGCTGATATGGGGACTACGGCTGTGGTTCTGATGTTTAGGGATGAGGGCAGACCTTGGTGCGCTAATATCGGGGACTCTCGCTTGTACCGGCTGCACGGCTCTCGCTTGGAGCAGATTACTGAAGACCAGACTTGGGTGGCTCAGGCTGTGAAAAGAAAGGCCCTAACTCCCGACCAAGCTCGCAGTCATCCTTGGCGTCACGTTTTGTCCCAGTGTTTGGGTCGCGATGATGTGCGGGAAATAGATATTTTGCCGGTGGACGTGCAGCCTGGGGATCGCTTGCTGCTGTGCAGCGATGGTTTGACTGAGGAACTTTCCGATCCTTTGATTGCTTCGCCTCTGAAGTCGATTCGCGCCTGCGAGGGCGCTGCAACTGCTTTGATTCAAGCAGCTAAGGATAAAGGGGGACGCGATAATATTACTGTGGTGATCGTGACGATCGACCTCAAATAAATCGGGCAACCCCCCGGAAAATAAAAAATCTAAAATCTAAAATCTAAAATTGAATGACCCGCGTTATCGGTTTGATCAGCGGCACGTCGGTGGACGGCATTGATGCTGCTTTGGTGGATGTGGTCGGTTCGCAAACAGACTTGAAAGTACAATTGGTGGCTGGCAAGACTTTCCCTTATCCTGCTAATTTGCGATCGCAAATTCTCTCGGTTTGCAGCGGCTCAGCTTTGTCAGTGCCTGAACTAGCCCAATTAGATGACGGCATCGCCCAAGAATTTGCCACGGCTGCCTTGACAATTCAAGCAGAATATGATGATAAAGCCGAATTAATCGGCTCTCACGGTCAAACCGTCTACCACCGACCGCCAGGGAATACGGAAAGAAGTAGTTGTTCTGCTGCACCGAGTCCCGGATGTGAAATGGGCTACAGCTTGCAACTAGGGCGGGGCGCGCTAATTGCCCAATTGACAGGCATTACTACTGTGAGTAACTTTCGATCGGCAGACATTGCAGCAGGGGGTCAAGGAGCACCTTTGGTGCCAATAGTTGATGCTTGCCTGCTGGCGGAACCCAACCTCCGCCTCTGCATCCAAAATATGGGCGGAATTGGCAATGTTACCTATCTTCCTGCCAGGAGAGATGAGGAATTCGGCGACAAGTCTGTGGTTTCCAGTCTTGGGGATGGCGTCTTGGGCTGGGATACAGGCCCGGCGAATTCCCTGTTAGATTTGGCAGTGCAGCACTTCTCAGGCGGCACTAAGACGATCGACGAAGGTGGAGCTTGGGCGGCATCGGGAACTCCCTGTCAAGCTTTAGTCGAGGATTGGCTCGCCGAGGAGTTCTTCCGCCAAGCACCGCCGAAATCTACGGGGCGAGAGTTATTTGGTGTAGACTATTTTGACCGATGTTTGGTCGAGGCCCAAGGTTACAACCTCAGTCCTGCTGATGTGCTGGCTACTCTGACAGAACTGACTGTTGCCTCGATCGTTCGCAGTTACCAAACTTTTTTACCCGCTATGCCCGATCGAGTTTTATTGTGCGGGGGCGGCAGCCACAATCTCTACTTAAAACGCCGATTGCAAACCCAATTGCATCCAGTGCAAGTGTTGACTACTTCTGAGGCAGGCTTGAGTGTAGATTTTAAAGAGGCGATCGCTTTCGCGGTTTTAGCCGCATGGCGGGTTCGGGGCATTACCGGCAATCTGCCTCAAGTTACTGGTGCCCGGGCACCGGTACTTTTAGGGGAAATTAACTCTTGTTGGCACAGTTTGGCGTGATAGCATAGAGTCTGAGGGACAACGGCTGTGCGTTGTTGCACCAGCATTGTAGCCAGCAGCAAAAGCATAGGAACAGCACTGTGGCTCACACGTTTTTAATGGAATCTGGCCAATGGACGCTCGAAGGAAGCTGGATTGAGCGCAATGGCGTGCCAATTACGGTTAAAGGCAAAATTTTAGTGAGCTGGAACCGAACAGATTGGTTCGGTATGGTGACGAAACTGGTGTTTCCCGGAGGCGATCGCGAAGAGATTATTTTGCAGTACCGAGGACACCTCAACAGCGATGAACGGCAGTATACTTTTGTACTCCAACACAGCGAACTCGGCCGCGTCGAGGGCGAAGGTTGGATTGCTCCCCAGTCGATCGTCCAGCGTTACTGGGTATTGGGAGACGAACGCCAGCGGCGGACGGGTTTTGATACCCTTCACCGCCTTGATGACAACCGCTACTACCAATCTAGCGGCATCATGTCTGGTCATTACTTGACGAGTACGATGGAGGCGACTCTGGAACGCCAGCCCGAATAACTCTTTCTAGAGTCAACAGTTGCCAGTTCTAGGATTTTGATGTGAAAATTGCAGGTCTTGCTAGTCGGATGTCGCGCTCAGATGTCCGACTAGAACCATTATTGCCAAACGTCACCCGCTGCAACTTTACACAAATATATTTAATTTGTTCAAAACTTTTTACAATTATTCTCAAAAATTATGAAATTTTTGAGCGTCGCAGCGCTAAATTATGGTTGCGCTCTCCTGCGACTTTCGCACTATTGCCGAGACTATTGGCCACATTTAGTGGAATCAAAAAATAAAGTGTGATATGGCAGTCGCCTTAGCGTTTAGGACATTGATGAGTCCTAAAACAATTGATTTTGTGGCATTTCCCTTCTTCCTTCTTTTTACTAGCTCGCGACTTGCCCGCTCAGCTTAGCCGAAGGGAGCCTTCTGTCTTCGAGTGACGCCCCATCACCCCCAACTCCTTTCCGCCTGAGGGAAGAGAGTAAGAGACGGAGGTCGCCGACTGCGACTCTCAGCTACTCAACGCCTGGGTTAGGTTCCAAACCCCAGTGGTGTTTGAGAAAATGACGGTACATGGTTTCCCGCAACATCATTTGCTCGTAAAGTTTGACCAAAAACTCCTGAGCTTGTTCGCGGCTCATGTCACTTACCTGTGTTTTGAAGGAACACAGGCTAAATTGCTGCTCCAAAGACAATTCTGCTGGTTGGCTCATGACTTTGACTCCTCTGTAAGTAAAGGTGACTTGACAGTGAAAATCTGGATTAACCAGATTTGTAACTTGTTTCAGCGATCGGCTCTTGGTTTCAGGATGCCTGGGAAGCCCATCTCGCTTTAGTATATATTACAAAAGGTAACAATTATTTGACAAAGTTACCATCTGTCGCAGGAAATAACTTAGGGATAAAGATGGCGGGATGTCGGCAAAAGTTCCTTCCGCAGGCATATACAACTGTCGCTGATTGTCAAGACAAAAAAGGCTCAATACGAACCAAAATAATTGAAGCCGTTTATACCAACTCGGACAAAGCTGCTCTCCGGGAGCGGGAGAGGGGGAGAGTGGGAGAGTGGGAGAGTGGGAGATTGAGAGATTGGGAGAATTTCTATTTATCTGTTGTTTTCTTCCTTCTTCCGACTTCCATCGGACTTCTTCCCTCTTCCTTCTAACTAATTGGAGGGCCCGACATTCTGCGGTGGAGTGGCCGCTCCCGGCTTGAAATTGGGAGCAGTGGGTGCAGGCGAAACAGAAGGAATGCCCAGATTTGCCCCAGAGTTGCTAGGCTGCCCCGGAGCCGGGAGAGGGGATTGAAACTGATTCGGATTGAACTGCTGCTGCCCCGGAGCCGGGAGAGGAGATGGAAACTGATTCGGAAGCTGCTGCTGCCCCGGAGCCAGAGGAGACGGCAGAGATTGACCGGAATTGCCGATCGAAGGTGCCGCAGGAATGCCAGAATTGGGAAGCGAGGGATTCAGCAGCGGTCCGGGAGCCGAACTAGGAAGAGTTGCCAGGGCCACTCGATCGCCCCCTACCTCCCGCAATTTGTCTAAAACCTCGACAACTTTGGCATATCTAGCATTTTGAGGAGCGTACAGCACCATCAACCCCGCAGGATTTTTGCTCTGGAAACTCTTTAAAACTCGATCGAGCTGTTGGTAATTAACAGGCAATTGGTCGATATAAGTTTGCCCGAAATCGTCAATGCTGACAATCAGCATTTCTCGCATCTGCGTTTGTCCCGTCTTCGCCTTCGGCAAATCCACATTAATCGCTTGCTGGCGAGTCAGTTGCAAAGCCGCCAGCAGAAAAAATGTCAGGATACAAAAGATCACGTCAATTAAAGGCACCAGTTCAATCCGAGCCTCTTCCGCAGGAGTATCTAAGTGAATCTTCATCAGTTCTCCTTTCTTTTAATTATTAGAAGGTGAATCTTCAGCCGGCTCGGAACCTTTCAATTTCGGCTCCCGGTTTCGTTCTCCCGATTCGCCAGAAGAATTGAGAGAACGCCTGTTCAAACCATCGGAACCAAAAGAAGAATTGCTGTGTTCTGCACCGGGCGATCGACCCTTAGCATTAGCCGTCGGCCAGTATTGCCTGTAAAGCAATTCCATTTCATTTCCAGCTTTGCGAAAGATTTTTGCCTGGTTGAACAAAAAAGCTTGAAATATCCGATAAAAAGCCAAGGTAAAAATTGCTACTACCATCCCAGTAGCAGTAGTCATCAGCGCCTCGCTAATCCCCAAAGTCACGCCAGTTGTTGCCGACGTGCCGATGTCGCCCAGACGGATGGAACTGAGCGAGTTAATCAAGCCCAGAACTGTTCCCAGCAAGCCCAACAAAGGGGCTAGAGCGATCGTAGCTTCTAAGATTTTGTCGCCGCGGCGCATCGAAGCCAACTCTTCATCGGCTGCGGCTTCGAGTGCGAGTCGAAATAAGTCGGGTTCAGGATTGTAGAGCCGCAGGGGTGCAGAAAGAAATCGCCCGATCGGCTGTCGGTTGGCTTGTCTTGCAATCTCGCTAGCCGCCCCCCAATCGCTGCGCGCCGCGTCGAGAATGCGGTTAACTATCTGCTTTTCTTTGCTCAAGAGGCTGGCCCAGAACCACAAGCGCTCGATAATTGTACTTACAGATAGAATCGATAACACCAACAGGGGCCACATGGCGGGGCCGCCTTTTTGAAACAGTTCTTGAATATTCACAGTATTTTTGCTCCTGCATTACCCGCTAACTTTTGCTTCTGTTCTAGTTTTTTTTAACAAATCTAAGGCCATTTAATTTTAGCGATTAATGTACTCAAGACTTACGCACTCGCGACTAAAGAAACCGGGTTTTGCGAACGCGGGCCCGGCTGCAACCTGTGTATTTTCCTTCATCAAACCCGGTTTCTGGGTCAGCCTCGGTACTGTTTTCTGTCGCCTCGCGGGCTTGCAGGCGGCTACTGGCTCACAATTACTCTAAGTCTTCTTGACACATATCTTGCAGGGACTGGTGTTGAAGGCGGCGGGAAGAGCGGCGATATTTTTTAGTTTGCAGCTTCGGTTCGTACTGCTGCGTACCATCCGACTTGGTTTGCTGCTTCAAACTCGCTTCGGCGCTGCTAGAGTTTTGCAGAGCTTGTTGGCGGACGATCGCCTCTTCGAGAAAATCCAAGTAATACTCATAGCGCTCCCAACCGCCCCGCACGACACAGTTAGGCTCGTCTCGGTGCGAACAGTCGCTAAACTGGCAGCTACCCAAAGCCAGCCTCTGGCGCGCTTCTGGGAAATATTCAGCTAACTCGGACGGATCGCATTCGAGAGCCGGCTGATTGAACCCGGGAGTATCTGCCAAGAGTCCGCCGCCCGGGAGTTCAAATAGTTCTACGTGGCGAGTCGTGTGGCGCCCGCGGCCGAGTTTGCCGGAAACAGCGTTCACTCGCAGATTCAAGGCCGGAATCAGTTGGTTGATCAAGCTGGACTTGCCCACCCCAGAAGGGCCGCAAATTATCGTTATTTTCCCTTGGATGTGGGTGTTGTCGGAGTTCGGCAACTGATTTTGTACGGAATTTAACGGATGTAACGGATAGACCGAATTTGCAAGCAGGGGGTTATCCTCAGAAGGCAAGAGAGAACTATCTATTTTGTCGGATAAATGCTGGGAAGCTACTTTCTCGACAAAAACTTTATTTTGAAAATTAGCGGCAGCTTCCTGGACTCCTAAGCCGCTGCGGACGCTAATAAACATTGGTTCGTAGCCCCAGCCTGAAAGCCGATCGCGCCACTGTTCCAACTCCTCTTTCGTGACCAAATCGCATTTGTTCAGGCACAAACTCACCTCTAAACCTGTAGATTCCGCCTTGACTAAAAACCGAGTTAATGAGGCGGGGTCTAAGTCGGGTTCAGCGAGGGCAAAAACCAGGAGAATGCGATCGGCATTAGCTACAGGCGGGCGGTTGAGTTCTGTTTGGCGCGGGAAGACTTCAGAAATTGCACCCCGGCGGTCAGTCCAGTCCGGTTCGTCTACCACCACGCGATCGCCCACCATCACCTGTTGGCCAATTTTTTTCAGTCGAGTGCGGCGAGTGCACAGGAGAGTCGGAGCATCCGCCAGGGCTGTATTGTCGTGAATGCCCGCTTCTGGATCTAACCTCACTCGGTAGAAGTTAGCCTGAACAGCCACTACAGTACCGACGATCGAGGGCGAATTCAGGCTCATCCTGCTTCCTGGTGTTCTGGGCGCTGCACTTTCATCGCAAAAAAACCGGAATCCGGCTCATCCGCGACAAATTGCGTTTCGAGAATCTGGTAGCCTTCCATTTTCAGACTGTCGGGCACTTGTTCGATCGGCTCTCCAGCATCCAGCCACACCTCCAAAACAGCTCCCGGTGCCATTTGCTCCAAGCGCAGTTTAGTGCGGACAAAATTGAGAGGACAAGGAGTACCCCGCAGATCGATTTGGGCATCTGGGGATTTAGGATTTTCAATTTTCGATGTTGAATTCATATAGCTGAAGGAAGAAGGAAGAAGGAAGAAGGAAGAAGGAGTATGCTATTTGGGGCAATGGTTTCAGCGATTAAGAACATCCTAACCGCCCTCATTGGAAACAAATCTTATTCTTTATGGAAAAAATGAGCGCAATTGCGCTCACTTTTTCCTTATTTCTGAAACAAATTGCCCAGAAATCCTTCCAAACCGCCTTTACCGGTACGATCGCCCTTCAGCTTAGCAAGCTGCATCAGCAATTCCCGTTCCTCAGCCGTCACCTTAGTCGGAATGTCAATAGACACCGTAATCAAATGGTCGCCGCGACTGACTGGATTTCCCAACCGAGGCACCCCTTTTTTCTCCAGAGTCAGAACAGTATTCGCCTGAGTTCCTGTAGGAATCAACAATTCCGTCGGCCCGTCTACTGTTTCCACTTCCAACCGGCACCCCAAAATTGCTTGCAGGTAACTAATATTAACTTCCGAGTTAACGTTAATGCCGTCCCGCTTAAATAGCGGGTCTTCATTCACAGCCAAGAACACGTAAAGATCCCCGGGCGGCCCGCCCAGTTTGCCCGCATCCCCTTCATTGGAAACCCGCAAGCGAGTACCGTTGTCAACCCCAGGCGGAATTGTGATTTTCAGCTTTTTCATCACTTCTTTCTGGCCCCGACCGCCACAAGTTTCGCACTTCTCCTCAATCACTTGCCCCGTGCCGTTGCAAGTGGGGCAAACTGAAACTTGAGTAAAGCTGCCGAAGGGCGTGCGGGTAGCGCGGCGGACTTGTCCGCTACCGGTACAAGTCGAGCAGGTTTGGGGTCTGGTTCCCGGTTTGGCGCCAGTCCCGGTGCAAGTTTCGCAGGTTTCTAGGTGCTTGATGCGGAGTTCTTTGTCCCCACCAAACACGGCTTCGCGGAAATCCAGCCGCAAGTCGAGCCGCAAGTCGTCTCCGCGCACGGGCCCGCTGCGCCTGCGACCTTGTTGTTGAGCGCCCGCCCCGCCCTGAAAACCCTGAAAGAAGCTTTCAAAAATATCGGCAAAGCTGTCGCCGAAGTCTTGGAAGCCCGGAGCCGCTGCACCACTCACGCCTGCTTCGCCGAAACGGTCGAAACGGGCGCGGGTTTCCGGTTCTGAGAGTACCTCGTAGGCGCGGTTGATTTCTTTAAACCGCTCCTCGGCACCGTCTGTTTTGTTGACATCTGGATGGTACTTGCGAGCTAGGCGGCGGTAAGCACGCTTAATTTCTTCTTTGTCTGCGCTGCGAGAAACGCCTAATATTTCATAGTAATCACCGGCCATAGAGCTGCTTGCCTGGAGGTAAATAACAACAAGTGTACGAAAAATAAACGGGCAATCTTTCCTGAAATTACCAATTAAAAATTAAAATTTTTCATTGTTAATTTTTAACTTTTAATTTTTAGCTTTTCAGTTCTAAAGGAAAGGATTCATATCATCAACTTCTGGTTCGGGAACCTTCGGTTTTTGTTTTGACGGTGGATTTGACGGTGGATTTGACGGTGGATTTGACGGTGGATTTGACTGTCGTTTTGACGGTGGATTTGACTGTGGACTTGACTGTGAATTTGGCTGGCGTTTTGACTGTCGCTCCGGGTTTGGTTCCCGCTTTTGTTCCGGTTTTGGTTCCGGTTTTGGTTCCGGCTTTGGTTCCGGCTTTGGTTCCGGGGGAGCTTGGGGCGCCACCAGCAGCTCTTCTGTCAGCAAAATGCTGTCGTCTTTAGCTGCCACATCTTCTAGCTCTGATTCTACTTCTTCTGACATCATCTCGCTTTCAACAACAGCTCCTGACGGGGCTACCCCGCTGCGGGCTTGGTCGTAGACTGCTGTCCCGAGGGAATATAGCAGTTGCTTGAAAGATTCGATTGCTGCGGTGAGTTCCTCGCCCGTGATGTCGGGGTTAGCCATCGCCTCCCGCAAGGCTGCTGTTTCGGCTTCGGCTTCGGCTTTAAGGTCGTGCGAGAGCAATTTCGCGTTGGTTTTTAAAGTGACACCACAATTATAGACCAGGGTGTCGGCTTGATTTTTGAGTTCGACCAGTTGAGCGCGCTTGATGTCCTCGTCAGCGTAAAGTTCGGCTTCTTGCCGCATCCGATCGACTTCGGTTTCGCTCAAGCCCCCTGTATTAGAAATTTGGATGCTTTGTTCTTTTCCGGTTCCCTTGTCTTCAGCGGCCACTTTGAGAATGCCATTGGCATCGATTTCAAAGGTAACTTCAATTTGAGGTACGCCGCGAGGGGCTGCGGGAATGCCTTTGAGCAGGAACTTGCCGAGACTTTTATTGTCTTTAACCAATGCCCGTTCGCCTTGGAGCACGTGAATTTCTACCGATGTTTGCCCGTCTGCCGCCGTGCTGTACATTTGCGATCGACTGGTGGGGATAGTTGTATTGCGCTCAATTACTTTGGTGAACACCCCGCCCAAGGTTTCGAGTCCCAGGGAGAGCGGCGTCACGTCCAGCAGCAGCAAATCTTTGACCTCACCGCCCAACACCCCGGCTTGAATTGCCGCGCCTACGGCTACAGCTTCGTCGGGATTGACCGATTTATCGGGAGACACGCCGCCAAAATATTTGCTAATTGCCTCTTGAACTGCCGGAATCCGGGTTGAGCCTCCCACTAAAATAATCCTGTCTATCTCTTTGGGGGTCAAGCTTGCGTCTTTGAGCGCTTGAGTCACCGGATCGATCGTCGCTTGCACCAAATGACCCACCAGTTTTTCAAACTGAGCTTTGGAGAGATCCGTTTCCAGATGCTTCGGCCCTGTGGCGTCAGAGGAGATGAAGGGCAAATTGATTGAGGTCGATTCGCGATTGGATAGTTCGATTTTCGCTTTTTCCGCAGCTTCTCGGAGGCGCTGCAATGCCATTTTGTCTTGTGATAGGTCACTGCCTTCTTGAGTGCGGAAAGCTTCTACGAGCCACTGGACTATGCAGTCGTCAAAGTCGTCTCCTCCTAGATGGTTGTTGCCGGAGGTAGCGTTGACTTCAAAAATTCCGTCCCCCAGTTGCAGGATCGAAACGTCGAAAGTACCGCCGCCGAGGTCAAAAACCAAGATTTTCTGTTCGATATTTTGCTTGTCGAGCCCGTAGGAAAGGGCGGCGGCGGTCGGTTCGTTGACGATCCGCAGGACTTCTAAACCCGCGATCGTACCGGCGTCTTTAGTAGCTTGCCGCTGGGCGTCTGTGAAGTAGGCTGGCACTGTAATCACGGCTTGGGTAACAGTTTGTCCCAAATAAGCTTCAGCATCTTGCTTGAGCTTTTGGAGTACCATTGCCGAGATTTCCTGGGGAGTGTGAACCTTGTTCCGAATTTGGACGTTAACGGTATCGTCTTTGCCTTTAATGCAGGTATAGGGAGTCCTGGCTCGTTCTTCTTCAGTGTCGTCCCACCGCCGTCCGATAAATCGTTTGATGCTGTAAACAGTATTTACAGCATTGGTTACAGCTTGTCGCTTGGCCAGTTGACCTACTAAGCGATCGCCCGCCTTGCCAAATCCTACGATGCTCGGAGTTGTGCGCCCGCCCTCAGAATTGGCGATCACGACAGGTTTACCGCCCTCTAACACAGCTACGCAACTGTTGGTCGTGCCTAAGTCAATTCCAATAATTTTTCCCATAGCGCCTCATAAAACTTTGTGGGATGTTTGGAAACCTCCAACTACAAGTTGGGAGTTGAAAAACGACTCAGCTTGTTTTAACAAGCATCACCCGACCGGATTTGTCGGAAACAAACTTGATGTTCTAAGGCAATATCAAAGACGGGTAAAAACATTTTTCAGATTTTTTTGAGAAAGCGCTGACCTGCTTTTAGTCCTGAATTAAGAAGTTGGTGAGTCTACCGACTTCTGGCCCCCGAATTCTATTCGGGGGTCAGTGACTTCGAGGAATGCAGTAGCTTGTATCCCGATTAACTTTCCGAACTATCGGGATTTTCATCTGAGGCTACCACAGATAGCCCAGCCGCTGCAACTTTCACTTTGGCGTGCCGCAAGACGCGATCGCCCAGAATGTAGCCGCGTTCTAGTTCTTGGATGATTGTTCCTTCCTCGTGTTCGTCAGTTGGCTCGCTGAGCAAAGCTTCGTGGAGGTTGGGGTCAAACTGTTCGCCTTCGGGGCGCATCGGAGAAACCCCGATTTGCTTGAGGCCATCTACCATTTGTTTGTAAACGCTTTGGTAGCTTTTGTGAATGTTCATTTCGCCGTCGGTTTGCGGCTTAATGTGCGATCGAGCGCGCTCGAAATTGTCGATTACCGGCAACAGGGGTTTGATCGTCAGACACCTTGCCTGTAAATCTAACTCTTCTTTTTCCTTTTGGGTGCGCCTGCGGAAGTTTTCAAAATCTGCCGCTAGGCGGAGATTTTGATTTTTCAGGTCTTCTAGTTGAGCGGATGTGGCTTGCAACTGAGTTTTTAAACCCTCTTTTTCATCTGTTGCCTGGGCCAGTTCCCTCTTCCAAGACTCCGCCGCGTCTGGCTGCGGGCTGTTGGTGGAACTGTCGGTGACTGTAGGCCCGGATGCGTTTGCTGGCGTGCGATCGGGCTGAGCACTTTGATAAGCTCGAGCAAGTTCGAGCTCCCAATCGGCTGCTTCGTTTGCTGGTGCCGGCGGAGTTTCGCTTGCCATTGGCGAACCCTCTGGGGTTCCCCCAGTTGAGTTAGGATCTCGATCTTGCTGTTTTTCCTCGTCAATCATAAAAGCTGCGCGACAGAACCCTATCAATTCTAGCAGATACATTTAACCCAGTAAATCTAGAGAACTATAATTTACTCTGTATGGCACCATCTGATTCATAGGAAATCTCGCCAGATGTGGAGGCATCTCTCAAAGCTTTCAATCAAATATTGAAAGGGTCGTTTATATCTCTACCGATACTATGACCGCAGTCGGGGCAAAGAAAACGTTTTTTTCCTCCTAATTTTGGATGAAGGCGACCGCAGAAGCGAGCTGGTTTGCCAAGTATATTCGGCTGTTACGTCTACTATCAAAGCTTTCAATCAAATATTGAAAGGGTCGTTTAGATATCTACCGATAGTATGACCGCAGTCGGGGTAAAAACAGTTTTTTTCCTTTTAATTTTGGATGAAGGCGGCTGCAGAAGCGAGCTGGTTTTCAAAGTATATTCTGCTGTTATAGCCTTTCTCAGAAAGATGGATTACGCCGAAACCCTGTGTTGTCAAGCTTTTGAAGTTGAATTGTGTACCTCATCTATCCAAGAACCGCTATATGTCTACTAAAACAATTATTAATTTGGATGCTTGATCCTTCAAGGTTGGCTGGAAACAATAGTGACTTAAAGTTAATCGCTCTGGCTGTTTGAGTCGCAAGGCGACGCTTGCTTTTTTACCATTTGCGGCGTTTCAAAAATCGGGAGGAAGATGAATTTGTATTTAGTGACTGAGTAGTTAGGTGTCTGCTTTTGTAACTCCGCTCGGGGGTTGTTAATCTCGATGGGAATTGGGGCTGCCGTTGGTCAGATTTGATACCGAACTCGCTTGAAGTCGAGACTTTTTGCCAGTCAAATGAGAGAGATTAGCTGGTTTGGCACAGGAGCTAATCGTTAGAGAGGATTCATCTCTAATTTGCCTATTTCCAAGATTTATGAACCGTCAAGCTTTGGTCGCCAAGCTTGGGAAACCGGGATAGAATCACAGAAATATTTGCTGAGCCAAAACTACAACTGCTCAAAATCTGCGCTGGGGACTGATGCAGCCGATCGGGCCGTGCCATATCGCAGATAATTAATCAAAATATATATCAAAAGACCGATCGAGGCTTTCGTAAAAGTTATCATCACAGAACATAGCTAATCTTTAACCCAGTACAGCTAACTGCGCCTGCGCGGGCGCTGTACTTTGACCAAACAATTGAGGAATGTAGAACGCGATGGTGGTTCGGCGACACACACCGCGCCGCTTTCCTCCAACGATACGGGCAGATCCCCAAGTGATGTGGCATGAGGGTATAACAAGAGTATCCGGCGGGTTAATCAGGTAAGCAAGCAACTTAACGCTCTAGGTGGCTGACAAACGTGATTGGGCCGCGTGCTGCCCTGCAGAGCCTCTCTAACTGGTTTGTATGCCCGGTGGTGAAGCTTCGCGGTGTTCCAGCATTTCTCGGATTTAGCAACGAACAATATCTGATTGCAAGTATGGGCAAATCCCTCCAACGTCTCGTCAATTTGTGGACGAAAGTTAGAGGGGACTACGAGCATACAAACAAATAGGGATTGAGCCACAACATTATGCTAGCTCATCCATAAGCAAAGAATACGGGGGTTAAAACCCCGCGTTGGTTTTCCTCTCAGCACTCTTTGTGACTGAGTTTTCCACCTATAGCATTGAGTGTTTTTTATGACTAACACATCCCAGAGGCGTCCGTTCACATCTTCCACAGCTCTAGTTGCTACAAGCGCTTTGCCTCCGGCTCTCAACAGGATGATTCAGTCTGGTTACGTCAACAGCGACCAACTGAAGCAAGCTCAACTTGAAAGCCGGAAGTCTGGCAAGCGGTTGACGGAGGTACTCGAAGCTGCTACTGGGCTGCCTTTGCCTCCTGAATTGCTGCGGTTTTACAAGAAGCAGCAGATGTTTGAACTGAAAATAGTCTACGGGGTTGAAGCATTTGACCCGGAGATGAGCGAAATGTCTAACGAGCAACTCGGAGTTATGCTCGACGGGTTGAAGATTTCGATCGACATCTGTCACCAAGGTCGGTTTTTACCCGTGGCAAAAACTGAAACTGAGCCTCCGGCGATTGTCGTGGCAATGGTAGATCCCGACAACCTCAACGCTCTCGAAGATTTGCGGCGAATTTTGCAGCCTCACGGGTTGGGTTTTCAGCGGCGGGTGATTACGCCAGACGACTATCAGGACATTACTGCAACCTATCAAGACGACCAAGTTAAGAGGGAAGCTAAAAAAGCTGAAGTCGAAAAGCAGAGAAAGATGGATTTAGGGGAGGGAGATTTTGGCGAGCTCTCGCTAGAAGAGGAGAGTGCCGACCAAGAAGACCTAGCTAACACCTTGGACGATGCTGAGGCGGCTCCGGTAATTAAGGCCGTCAATATCATTTTGGCTAAAGCTTTGTCGGAAAAGGTGTCTGACATCCACGTAGAACCTCAAGAAGAGTTCATGCGGATTCGGATGCGGAAAGACGGGGTGCTCCAAGAGTATTTCCGGTTTCCCAAGCAGGTAGTCGCATCGATTACCGCTCGTTTCAAGATTATTGCCAACCTGGATATTGCCGAACGCCGACAAGCTCAAGACGGCCGCATCCGCCGGGTGTTTGAGGGACGCACGGTGGATTTCCGGGTGAACAGCTTGCCTTCGCGGTACGGGGAAAAAATCGTACTGCGGATTTTGGACAGTTCTAGCACTCAGTTGGGTTTGGGTTTGTTAATCTCCGACGAGGAAACTCTGGCTTTAGTGCGAGAGACTGCTAGCCGTCCGTTCGGACTGATTTTGGTGACGGGGCCGACGGGTTCGGGCAAGTCCACTACTCTGTACTCGATTCTGGCGGAACGGAACGATCCGGGGGTTAATATCAGTACGGCGGAAGACCCGATCGAATATGCTTTGCCAGGAATTACCCAATGTCAAGTAATTCGGGAAAAAGACTTGACTTTTTCCAACATTCTGCGGGCGTTTTTGCGGCAAGACCCTGACGTGATGCTGGTGGGGGAAACGCGGGACAAGGAAACGGCAAAAACGGCTCTGGAAGCTGCTTTGACGGGACACTTGGTGCTGACGACGCTGCACACGAACGACGCGGCTGGGGCGGTCGCGCGTTTGGCCGAAATGGGCGTAGAACCGTTCATGGTTTCTGCCGCTCTGTTGGGGGTGTTGGCTCAGCGTCTGATGCGGCGCGTTTGCGACAAATGCTACATTCCTTACCAGCCTACTAATGAAGAACTCGGCAAGTACGGTCTGTCGGCTTCTCAAGAAATTGATCTGACTATTTACAAAGCCAACACCGTACCGGTGGAGGAAAGGAAGGAACTCGCAGAACGCGAGCAACTTTGTCGGAAGTGCGGCGGCCTAGGGTACAAAGGACGGGTAGGGGTATACGAGTTCCTGAAAAATACTGAGCGGCTTCAAACTCTGATCACTCAAGGAGCTCCCACAGAGCAAATTAAGGAAGCAGCAGTAGAAGAAGGGATGAAAACGTTGTTGGCTTACAGTTTGCAGTTGGTGCGAGAAGGCGCGACTACTTTTGAAGAAGTCGAGCGGGTGACGTTTACTGACTCGGGATTGGAGGCGGAACTGAAAGCCAAACGCAAGCAGGGACTTACCTGCAAAAGTTGTCGGGCGGAATTGAAGCCGGAGATGCTGGATTGTCCGTACTGCTTGACGCCGCGCTTTTTGGATTGATTCAGCAGTTGACTGTTAACTATTAACTGTTGACTGTTAACTGAGCTAGATTGGTCAATAACTATCAACTCGATCGAGGAGAGGTATCTATGGGTCTGATGATTGAAGACGTACTGGAGTCCCTGGTAGAGCAAGGGGGTTCAGACATACACATCCAAGCGGGCGCGCCTATTTTCTTCCGCGTTAGCGGGAAACTCACTCCTCAGACGCAATACGGCGACATCATGTCTGCCGAGGAAGTGCAGATACTAATTTTCCAGATGCTTAACAATATGCAGCGCAAGCATTTGGAGATGGAATGGGAACTTGACTGCGCTTACGGTGTTAAGGGGTTGGCTCGGTTCCGGGTCAATGTGTACCGGGAACGGGGTGCTTGGGCTGCTTGCTTGCGGGCTCTGGCTTCTAAGATTCCGAACGCAGATGCTTTAGGTGTGCCGCAGATTTTGCGGGATCTGACGGAAAGACCCAGAGGTATGCTGTTGGTGACCGGGCAAACGGGCTCTGGGAAAACTACTACGATGGCGGCTTTGTTGGATCTGGTCAACCGGACGCGGGCAGAACATATTCTGACAGTTGAAGACCCGATCGAATATGTGTTTCCAAATATTAAGAGTTTGTTTCACCAGCGTCAAAAGGGCGAAGATACTAAGAGCTTTTCTAATGCGCTGAGGGCTGCTCTGCGGGAAGATCCTGACGTGATTCTGGTGGGGGAAATGCGCGACTTGGAAACGATCGGTCTGGCAATTTCGGCGGCGGAAACGGGTCACATGGTGATGGGAACGCTGCACACTAATTCGGCGGGTGCAACGATAGATCGGATTTTGGACGTGTTCCCGCCAATTCAACAACCCCAGGTTCGCGCCCAGGTGTCTAACTCTTTGGTGGGAATTTGCAGCCAAAATTTAGTTGTGAAAGTTGGCGGCG
Source organism: Microcoleus pseudofavosus SVA1_A4 (assembly GCF_036700565.1). Lineage (NCBI taxonomy): Bacteria > Bacillati > Cyanobacteriota > Cyanophyceae > Oscillatoriales > Microcoleaceae > Microcoleus > Microcoleus pseudofavosus. Next base: position 63,793 of record NZ_JAUBPE010000022.1, on the reverse strand, counting down.
GCCGTTGCTGCGCTATGGAAATCATGGTGAATACTCCAGCTATGGCTAACTTGATCCGGGAGGGGAAAACTCCCATGATTTACTCCCAAATCCAAATGGGAGCGAAGTTGGGTATGAGGACAATGGAAATGGCTCTAGCTGAACTTTACAAGAGCGGTAAAGTCACTTGGGAATCGGCAATGGCTAAGGCTTCTAAGGCTGACGAACTCGAACGCTTGATCGGCCCGGCACCTGCTGGCGCTAAGGTAGGGGCTCATTAATTCAGTCAGCAGTCATTAGTTATTAGTTATTAGTCATTAGTCAGTTGGCAGTTGACCGTTGTTATTAATTATGGGTAACAACTAACAACTAACAACTGACACATGACAACTGACACATAACAACTGGCAACTAAATTTTAATAAATTTTCAGAGGTGAGCTGTGGCTACCAACGTTATCCGCGAAAAACCGAAAGGTGGCTTTGATTTCAGTAAGATTCAGGAGCAAATCGAGTATAACCTTACCAGTCTTACTGTTAAGGATATGGCTATTTTTGCTCGTCAGTTTGCGGCTATGTTTAATGCAGGGGTGGCGATCGTTAGATGCCTTTCCGTGCTGCACGAGCAGTGTTCTAATGCTAAGTTGAAGCGAGCGCTCAGGAGTATGAATGCTGACGTGCAGGAGGGGATAAACTTGGCAGAGGCGATGGCGAAGTTTCCTGATGTTTTTGACCAACTGTTTATCAGTATGGTGGCGGCGGGAGAAGTCGGGGGGGTGCTAGATGAAACCCTAGACCGTCTGGCGGTGATGATGGAAAAAAATCACAAGACGGAGGCTGAGATTAATTCGGCGATGTCTTATCCGAAGACGGTGTTTTCCATCGCGATCGTGATTTTTTTCGCAATGACAATATTCTTGCTACCAACTTTCGCTAAAATCTTTAAGGATATTGGTGCAGATTTGCCGACTTTTACGCTGATAATGTTGGGAATTAGTGCATTTTGTACGGCTTGGCCTCCGATCCAACAGATAACAGTTATTGGGGTGATTATAGCGCTAAAATTTGCCTTCGATATGTACTACAAAACTCCAATAGGTCACCTACAAATTGATAGGATTGCGATGAAATTGCCGATTTTTGGAGATTTGATCGAAAAATCTGCTGTGGCTCGGTTTTGCGTGATATTTGGGTCGCTGACGCGATCGGGCGTGCCGATTCTCAATTCTTTGGAAATTGTGCGAGATGTGGCAGGGAATCAGGCGATATCTAATGCGATCGAATATGCCAGACAGGAAATTCAAAGCGGCGGCATGATCAGTATTGCTTTGCAAGAACAAGCTGTTTTTCCGTCTTTGGCAATTCAAATGATGGCAATTGGCGAGGAGACAGGGGAACTTGACAAGATGCTGATGAAAGTTGGCGCTTTCTACGAAACAGAAGTGGAAGAAGCAGTAAAAGGACTTACAAGTATGCTAGAACCTCTGATGATTGTTGTCGTCGGTGGTATCGTAGGTTCGATTTTGCTGTCGATGTATCTGCCGATGTTCGCAGTGTTCCAGAAGCTGTAAAAAATAGTCAGCAGTCAGTTGGCAGTTGGCGGTTGTCAGTTAACTGTTGACTGTTGACTGTTGACTAATTACCTATTACTTATTTAAAATGTCTGTTAAACAATCACATTACGAGGCCTTACTAGCAGAGTACAGCGAATCTTCTGCCGCGATCGCCCTGCTAAAAAAATATCGGGTTTACATGGAAATGATTCCGAGTATCCGCCGCGCCCTTGAGAGTTTAATCACAATTCCTTTGCCAATTGCGCGCTTGCGGGACGGGGTTTCTTATGCGGGAAGCGGCGGCACTAGCATATCGCCGGGCCAGGCAGTTTCTTTGCCTTGCGATTTGGCGATTTTGATGTGCGATCCTGAATGGAAAGTTAAAATTGGAGTGGAAATTTTAATTTTCATTCATCGTCCCGGCGAAGAGTTTTCTGAGTTACTCGGCCGCTGGCGGCAGTCTCAGGTTTGGCTGGATAAAGGTTACGAATGGGTGATGCCGTACCGCTACAGACATATTTACAGCGATGAAGCTGAGGCTGTTCATCCGCTATTTGTGTTGTTTGACGAAACGCCGGAACTGATTCAACGGGGTTTGATGGCGGCTGGTTTGCCGTTTGTGGTGGAAAGTTTTAGTTCTGTTAATGATGAGGAAGAATTGGCGGAACCAGAAAATTTAGAGGCGCAAGAGTACGGGAGTATGGGTGAAGAAAGTTACGAGTTGTAGAGACATAAATGAACATTCAAATTCATGAATCTTATCCCCCGATCGCCATTGCACAAATTAAGTCTCTAGAAGAGCGATTGGGGATGCAACTCCCCCAAAACTACATAAATTTTTTGCTAAGTCACAATGGTGGATTTCCTGAAATAGGTGGTTTTGTATATCGTTCGGAAGCAGCTAATCGGTTAGGAGTAGTCAATAGATTTCTCGGCATTCATAGTGGTAAGTATGATAATTTAGATGATTATTTAATGCTCTACAAAGAAAGAGAGAAAAGAATTCCATCTAATTTGATTCCGATCGCCAACGATCCAGGCGGGAACTTAATTTGTTTATCGATTGATGGCAGCGATTTAGGCAATGTATATTTCTGGGATCATGATTGGGAATCAGAAGATGAAGCAGAAGTAAATTACTCTAATGTTTATTGTATAGCCAATAGCTTAGAGGAATTTTTTCAGAATCTAAGAAAGTTTGATTAGCAATAATAGATTATAAATTTTGGTACAAACATCACTAGACTCGATGTATATCCAGATAGGTGAGAAATAAGTTGAGTAATAAGTCGGTTGTGCCAGAGTAATTTTCATTGAACTAAATTGCTCGATCGCCCTAAACTATAGCGTTTCTCAGAAAGATGAGGTACAATAACAGCAGTGAGTAAACCAATTCCCAAGATCGGATAATGTAACTTGATTGAAGGCAAACTCTATCGCTTCTGCTAATTCTCGATAATTAGTCGTCTTGATAGAACGGAGAATGTTTTTGAGTTTTGACCATAAATGTTCAATTGGTGAGAAGTCGGGCGAATAGGGCGACAAGTATATTAATTTTGCCCCTTTCTTTTTGATGGCTTTTTCTATTTCTTCTCCGGTATGAATAGTACAATTATCCATCACTACACAAGCACCTTTCCATAATTTTGGTACTAACTTTCGGATGATAAAAGCCTCAAATGTAATTCCATCAGTTGTGCCTGTTAAATTGACTGATGTTAGGACTTCATTGACCGATATGGCTCCAATTATTGAGACATTTCTGCCCCGTTTATTCGGTTTTGGCCCCTTGGCTCTTGAACCTTTTATAGACCGAGCATATAACCTAACCATTGCCAAGTTGACTCCACATTCATCAATGAATATTAAGTCTTTGAGACAAACTTCTCGGATTTTTTTCCAGAACTCATATCGCAGGTTCTGAACTCTGTCACTGCCTTTGTCTGAGGGGAAAAGAGTTTTTTTTTAAGGTCATATTTAAGAGTTTTGCCATTCTTCCCATTGTTGCTACGCTGATGGTAAAACCAATTTTTTGGTACAGTAAATAACGGAGTTCTTCGAGAGTTGCATCATTGTTTGCTTCAATCAATTCCGCTAAAATTAGCAGTTGTTATGCATTCAGTTTTAATTTGACTCCGCATCGCTCAGTTCGAGGAGCAATATTTTGGGTCTCACGATACTGTTTAACCAATTTTTGGACAAAACTTAGGGCTACACAAAAACGGTTGGCTATTGCTCTTTGTGACAGCGGTTCATTATGGTACACATCCATAATTTTTTGTCTAAAATCAATCGAATAAGTTTTCATTTTTACTAATGTGTGCTCCTTGCTAAAATTCTGGATAATTGTGATTCGAGTGACTGCTGTGAATCCAGTCACTCCTATGAGCCGAGCGAGTGCTCGCTCCCGCTCCATTTAATTAGATTGCATAACATTTTGGGGTCTTATATTTTTTACTCCTTTCAAGTCAGTTATATCATACCTCATCTTTCCGATAAATGCTATATGATAAAATAACTAACGATAGCTCCGATCGCCCTAAAATTATGTCGGAAACATTAATTGACATAGGCCTGCCCCCCGCATTTCCCGATCATACGCAACTTCCTGAGTCTGACGGTACTTTCGTGAAAAATTTTCAGGAGCATCCTCAAAGTATCATTCTGACGGATTCGATCGGGCCAGTTTTGCAGCGCAGACATCCTGACGGACGCTACTGCATCGGACAAGATTGCGGTATTTACTGGCAAGAAACCGAGCCACCGGAACAAGGAGCAGAAGCTCCTGACTGGTTCTACGTGCCGAATGTTTCACCACGCCCGGAACAGGGAAAATATCGCCGTTCTTACGTGCTGTGGCGAGAACACATGGCACCTTTAATTGCTTTGGAATTTGCCGCCAGCGGAAATGGCAGTGAAGAACGCGATGCAACTCCTCTTTTGATAACTGATGCAGGAGAGGTACAAAAACCAGGTAAGTTCTGGGTTTACGAGCAAATCATTCGCATTCCTTACTACGGCATTTATGAAATCAGCAATAATAAATTAGAAGTCTATCATTTGAGAGATTTGTCTTATCAAAAACTCGCACCCAATCAACGGGGTCATTATCCTATTGAACCATTAGCAATTGAGTTGGGACTGTGGCAGGGAAGTTATCAAAATCAAACGCAAATTTGGTTGCGGTGGTGGGATAGTCAGGGTAATTTGTTATTAATTGGTGACGAAAGAGCTGAACTTGAAAAACTGAGGACTGAACAGGAACGTCAGCGTGCTGAACGGGCGGAACAAAAAGCGGCGCGACTTGCAGAGATATTGCTAGCAATGGGTATCGATCCTGATGCAGATGATATTGGTTAAATCTGGCGATCGCAAGTAGGAAGCATGAAGCATGAAAGATAGTCGCCTATCCGAAATATTCGATCGAAAAAGGTGATTTTGAAGCTGTGATTTTATGCATAACTTTGACCTGCTAAATAGATGAGTAGGAAAATACAAGAGAAAATTAAAATAGAGATTTAGAAGTTGAGCGTATGAAATTAATAAAATCCTGGCGTTTATTTTTATTAGCTCTAGTTTTTGGGATGGCTGTAATTTTATCAAATTGTGGCACTCCTTCAAACACGGTTAGCAATAATTCTCCAACTCCGACAACTCCTGCCGCAGTACCACCGGGAGCTTTAGTGTACGGTGCGGGTGGGCAGCCGGTCAATCTGGAACCGGGAAATATTACGGATGGCAATTCGGTGATTGCGATCGACCAAATCTACAATCGCTTGACTGATTTTAAACCGGGAACTGTGGAACTAGAACCGAGTTTGGCTACTGAATGGTCGAGTTCCACGGATGGTAAAACTTGGACTTTTAAGTTGCGATCGGGGGTAAAGTTTCACGACGGCACGGATTTTGACGCGCAAGCTGTTAAGTTTAATGTGGATCGCTGGTGGGATGCGAAAAATCCTAACGGTTATCGAGAAGCGGGCAAGACTTATCAAATTTGGAAGGACTTTTTTGCTGGGTTTAAGGGAGATAAAGATTCTCTGGTAAAAGATTTGGCAGTTGTTGATAAGTCTACGATTAAGTTTGTTTTGAATCGACCTTTTGCTGCTTTTCCCTCGGCGATTGGGTCTGGTTATTTCGGGATGGCGAGTCCGGCGGCGGTGAAAAAAGCGGGTGCTAAATACGGCACTCCGGGGTCGCTGGCGGTGGGTACGGGGCCTTTTGTGTTTCAGGAATGGCGATCGGGCGATCGCATTATCTTAGCAAAAAATCCGAATTATTGGAAAACTGGCGCGCCAAAAGTCAATCAATTGGTAATTCGTTTTGTTGACGATCCGGCGGCGAGATTGGCTCAATTGCGAGCAGGACAACTTGATTTTACTGTGGATTTAACGCCGGATCAATTGAAAGAGGTTCAAGGAGATCCTAATTTAGAAGCTGTTGTGCGACCTTCTTTTAATGTCGGTTATTTAGCCTTAAATCCGAGTTACGAACCTTTGTCAAAACCGGAAGTCAGGCGGGCGATCGCCCAAACAATTAACAAGCCAGCCATAGTCAAAGCTTTTTGGGGAGAACTCGGAAAAAACGACTCGGAATTTCTCCCGCCTTCGCTGAATTTGGCGGAGTCTGACAAAGTTAAAGATTACGAATTTAACCCGCAGCAAGCTAAAGCAATGCTGGCGAAGGCTGGTTATCCTAACGGTTTTGATTTGGATTTGTGGTATATGCCCGTCAGCCGTCCCTATTTTCCCACGCCGAAGCCGATCGCTGAGGCTTTTGCGGCGGATTTGAGCGCGATCGGGATTCGGGTCAAATTGCTGACAAAGGATTGGTCTGCTTATTTAGCCGATCGGCTAAAACCTCCCGGATTTCAAGCTTTTATGATGGGCTGGACAGGAGATTACGGCGATCCAGACAATTTCTATTATCCTCACTTCGGGCCGGGTTCGACGGCGGATTTGGGAAATTGGAAAAATCCGAAAGTTCTGGAACTTTTGGATCGGGGGAGGGCGAGTGGCGATAAAGCAGCTAGGGCGAAAATTTATGCGGAAGTTAGCGAGATTTTGCATGGGGAAGCTGTGCGTTTGCCGATCGTACATTCGCAGCCGCTTTTAGGGAAACGCAAGAATATTCAAGGTTGGATTCCGAGTCCTTTGGGCTCCGAGTCTTTTGAGGAAGTTAGTCATTAGTCAGCAGTCATTAGTGATTAGTCATTGTATTCAATATTATTTGTAAAATCCGCTCCAAAAATGTTACACTAGACAAAAGTCTCAGTTAAATGCTCTCTAATAGAACTATGCAACTTACTGGACAGCGATACTACTCGATCGAGGAATATCTGGCACTAGAGGAGGCTGCTGACTACAAAAGCGAATACATTGATGGTGAAATATTTCCTATGGCCGGTGGCTCTACTAATCACAATCAAATAGCGCTCAACTTCAGTACCGAACTAAATTTCGCATTCAAAAAACTTGACTATCGAGTGTTTATGAGTGATGTCCGCTTGTGGATACCCAAGAAGCGCATCTATACCTATCCCGATGTGATGGTAGTGATTGGAAAGCCGGAGTATTATAATAACCGCCCGGATACGATTACCAATCCCAGAGTAATTATTGAGGTTTTGTCAGCTTCAACTAAAGGATACGATCGCAGCAAAAAGTTTGAAGCATACCGCACGATTCCCACTGTTGAGGAATACTTATTGCTCGACCAAACTCGGAGATATATCGAACATTTTTCTAAGACGGATAATAAACGATGGTCGTTTGCTGAGTACAATGAATTGGATGAGGCGATCGCGCTTTCTTCGGTATCCTTTGAAATTTCTGTGGCAGATATCTATAATAAGGTAAATTTTGAAGAGGTAGATGCAGAAATTGCACCTGAAGTTGGAGAAGTTTAAGGTAGTGCAGATTCCCAATTTTTTAAGGTGTTGGTGAGCTAGAGAGCCGAACTACCGCCAGATAAGCTGTTTCATACGCCATCCACCACCAATTAGCTGGTTGTTGACGAATATTTATTAAAAAAATGATTAATTATATTGCTAAACGTTTGCTAGGATTGCTCCCAGTTATTTTGGGAATCACTCTCCTAGTATTTATGTTTTTGCACTTGATACCTGGAGATCCGGCTACAGTGCTTTTAGGAGAACGGGGAACTCCCGAACAGGTGGAAATCTTGAGAGCGAGATTAGGTTTGAATCAGCCTTTGCCTTTGCAATATTTGGCTTTTTTATGGAGTTTGCTGCGCTTGGATTTGGGAAATAGTATTATTAGCGGTATTCCCATAATTGATGAAATTAGAAGTCGCTGGCCTGCTACTTTTGAACTGTCTGTGGTGGCGATGTTGGTGGCACTTGTTATCGGAATTCCGGCGGGGATTTTGGCTGCTGTTCGGAAAAATAGCTGGCTGGACAATCTCGCCATGACTGGTTCGTTAATTGGCGTATCTTTGCCGGTGTATTGGTTGGGATTGATGTTGATTTATTTGTTTGCTGTTTATCTGAAATGGCTGCCTCCCAGCGGGCGGATTAGTGTAGATTTGGGGTTTGGTTTTAAATCGATTACGGGTGTTTATGTTTTGGATTCCTTGCTGAGGTGGGATTTGGCTGCTTTGCGGGATGCGATCGCCCATTTAATCCTGCCAGCTTTGACTTTAGGAACTATTCCTCTGGCTATTATCGCTCGCATCACTCGTTCTGCGATGCTGGAAGTGCTTTCTCAAGATTACATCCGCACTGCGAGGGCGAAGGGATTGCCGGAATATTGGGTGATTTTGAAACACGCTTTGAAAAATGCGTTTTTGCCGATCGTCACAACTATAGGTTTGCAGTTCGGCACTCTTTTAGGTGGCGCTATTCTGACTGAAACGATTTTCTCGTGGCCGGGAATTGGTTCTTGGATTTACAGCGGTATTCTGACGCGGGATTACCCAATTGTCCAAGGAGGAGTAATTTTTGTGTCTGTCACTTTTGTACTGATTAATCTGGCGGTTGATATTTCCTATGCTTTTTTAGATCCGAGAATTCAGTACCGTTAATGAAAAGGAAATCAGACACGAAATGCTTGTTTAACATCCGGCCGCAGCAGGTAGTAAATGCTAGCCGCTGCAAAACCGAGAGTTAAAAAATTGACTGCTGTACCGCCGCTGCCAAACATTTTTGCAATTTGCGCGAGGGTGGCGATGATATGGACAATTAACGTTCCCGTCCAAGCCCATGTTTTGAGTTGAAACAAACCCCAAGTTAATAGTAAAGAGAGGAGGCCTAAAATAAAACTGAGCGCAGCAAAAATTGCAATGAAGCCACCGATTACAGTGCCAACTTTCGCTCCGCCCACAGCGGCACCGAGACCGCCAAAAATGCCGGCAAAAAGTAAGATGAATAAGCCGTCAAGCAGGCTGAAGACGCCGCTAATTAGCTGCAAGATTGCCAGAACTGTAACGCTTTGAGGACGATTCATTGTTTTGATTTTCGATTTTTAACGGATTTGAAAAATATTTTAACCTGTTGTGGGCACAGGGCGGATATGTATTAGATATCTCCAGAAAAGTCTTTTTTGAACAGGCAAGATGCCTGTTCCACAAGAATTATTAGGAGATGTCTATTCAGGACTTACACAATGCTAACCGTGAAACCGGGTTTCTGCACGGATGTTTCGCGGACAAACCTGTTATTTTTCGCAGAAGCCGGGTTTATGAGAATAAGCATGTTAATACTGTGTCGTTGCGAGATTCGCACTGCTAGATGCGATCGCTAACAGGAGTTCGCACTGACCTAGTTTAGTCGATCGCCCGCTGTCCGATCCGCCTTTGTCGCTGGTGAGGAGCGCGCTTCTATATCTCAAAAATGATATTATTTACTAAAATATATTTTTATTTGCCAGCAGCCGGGAGCGATTCTGTTTAGACCCACCTCTTGTAGCTGAAAAAACTTAACATTATTTAACAAGTTGCAAAGATTAGCTATAATTGTTTACAGGTGCTGGTTGGGGAACTTTTTTAAGTTCACCCGATCGGATGAGTCTGAAAGACGATGCCAAGCATCAGCAAAAATTTTACCTTTAAGGTAATCCTGAGATTAAATTAGGTGAGTCGGTATGATCGTTAGCCCCAAAAAGGAAACTGCTCAGGTCAAGGTGGAAGATACTCAGACTGCAGACACCAAGACCGCAGACACCAAAATTGCAGATACCAAAACCCCCCAAAAGCAGTCCCCCAAGAAACCCGCGCGGCAGCCGAAGCGGTGGGCGATCGGGCTGGTTGCAGCCGGGTTGCTAGCTGTACCGACCGCCATATATGTAGTAAATAGTAAATCGCAACCGAAAGTAGATGCGATCGCCACTATGACAGTGCCGGTGGAAGCGCAAAACCTCACGGTGCGGATCACGTCCAGCGGCACGGTGCAGCCCGTACAGCGCGTGAATCTCAGCCCCAAAGGCTCCGGGCGCATAGCAGAATTGTTTGTCGAACAGGGCGATAAAGTCATAGCAGGACAAATCGTTGCCCGCATGGAAAGCCGCGATGTAGAAGCTCAACTAGCTCAAGCTAAAGCCCGCGAAGCTAGCGCTACAGCCAAACTCGCCAAAATTGAAGCAGGGAATCGATCGGAAGACATCGCCAGCGCCCGAGCGCGCTTAGATCAAGCCCAGGCAAGTCTCGCGCAACTCCAAGCCGGAAGTCGCTCCGAAGAAGTCGCAGGAGCCAGATCCCGGTTGCAGCAAACTCAAGCTGGCTTGCAGCAACTGCGAGCCGGCAGCCGCGTGGAAGAAGTCAGCCAAGGGCGCGCACGATTAGCGCAAGCTCAGGCTCGTTTAGCAGACGCTCAAACCGGTAGTGTCAAACAAGAAATTGCCCAAGCACAAACGCAAATTGAATCGAGTAAAGCCCAAGCCGAACTAACAGCTCAGCGGGTAGAACGCAATCGACCGCTAGTGGAAGAAGGTGCTCTGGCTAAAGATAAACTGGATGAATTAATTAAAGAAAATCGTACAGCCCAAGCTAAATTAACAGAATCCCAAAGACGCCTGCAACAACTGCAAGAAAATCGGCTGTCGCAAATTCAGCAACTGCAAGCTGCCGTTGAAGTCGAGCGCCAAGCATTAAACCAATTGCAAAACGGGACGCGATCGGAAGAAATTGCCAAAGGTGAGGCAGAAGTTGCCGAAGCTAAAAGCAAATTAGCGCAACTAGAAAACGGCAACCGTCCAGAAGAAATCGCCAAAGCCCAAGCCGCAGTTGCTGAAGCAAAAAGCCAATTAGCCGCACAAGAAAACGGCTCTCGCCCGGAAGAAATAGCTCAAGCAAAAGCTGAATTAGCCGAAGCAGAAGCTCAAGTCCGCTATCAAGAAGTGCAGTTAGAAGATACTAAAGTTCGCGCTCCTTTTGCTGGAATTATTACCCAAAGATACGCCATCCAAGGAGCTTTTGTAACTCCGGCAACTTCGGCCTCTGAAGCTACTTCGGCAACTTCGACATCGATTGTGGCTCTCGCAAGAGATGTGGAAGTTTTAGCGAAAGTCCCGGAGGCTGATATCAGTCAGATTAAACCGGGTCAAGAAGTTGAAATAGTCGCCGATGCTTATCCAGATAAAGTGTTTAAAGGCAAAGTTAAGTTAATTGCGCCGGAAGCTGTTAAGGAACGAGATGTGACGCTATTTCAAGTGCGAGTTGCGATCGACACGGGCAAAGAGTCGCTGCAATCGGGGATGAATGTAGATTTGAGATTTGTCGGTCAAAAGCTGAGCAATGCTTTAGTTGTGCCGACGGTGGCAATTGTGACTAATAAAGGTCAAACAGGCGTGCTGGTTCCCGATGAGAAACAGCAGCCGAAGTTTAAACCTGTTACGGTTGGCTCGACTATTGGCAACAAAATTCAGATTTTGGAGGGTGCGAAGGCGGGCGATCGCGTTTTTACCGAACTTCCTCAAGGTAAAAAGCTGGAGGATATTATCAAGAATCAGAAATAGTCAGTTGATAGTTGGCAGTTGGCAGTTGGCAGTTGGCAGTTGATAGTTGATAGTTGATAGTTGGCAGTTGGCAGTAGTCAGTTGGCAGTTGTTAGTAGTCAGTCAACAGTTAACAGTCAACTGTCAACAGTCAACTGCCAATCTAAAATCTAAAATCTAAAATCTAAAATCGAATTATGGATATTGTTGAAAGCGTCAAAATGGCCGTCACAACTTTGATGGCAAACAAGCTTCGCAGCAGCTTGACGATGTTAGGAATTATCATCGGCAATGCTTCGGTCATTTCGATGATCGGTATCGGGGAAGGAGCTCAAACATTTATTGAGGGACAAGTTAACTCTCTGGGTTCAAACTTGTTATTTATTATTCCCGGAAGTCCTGAAGCGCAAAGTCGCCCGGTGATTCCTCCCCAGACTTTAGTAGTGGAAGATGCAGAGGCGATCGCATCTCAAGTTGCTTCTGTCCAAGAAGTCGCACCTACTCTCAACGACAGCCAACTCGTTACATTCCGCAACAAAAATGTCTCATCTTCCATTGTCGGAACTACCCCAGAATTTCTGACAGTCAGAAGCTTTGATGTTGGTCAAGGTCGATTTTTAAGCAAATTAGATTTAGAAAGACAAGAAAATGTAGTTGCTTTAGGTTCAGAAGCGGCAGAACAATTGTTTGGCACTACACAGCCAGTTGGTCAATACATTCGCATCAAAAACTCGACTTTTCAAGTGATTGGGGTCATGCAGGCGAAAGGCTCAAGTTTTGGCGACAATCAAGATATGAACGTTTATTTACCGCTGACAACAATGGCAAATCGGATCGTAGGTAGATCGTCTCCCTACGGTACAAAAGTAACATTTATTTCGGTTGCAATCAAAGATGAAACTATGATGCAAGCTGCGCAATTTCAAATAGAAAATTTGCTCAGATTGCGTCATAAAATTACTAAAGAGGATGATTTTACTGTCCGCAACCAGAAAGATTTAATGAATACTTTGGGCAGTATTACTGGTGCTTTGACGTTGATGTTGGCTTTTGTGGCGGCGATTTCGCTGTTTGTCGGCGGCATCGGGATTATGAATATCATGCTGGTTTCTGTTACCGAACGTACGAAGGAAATTGGGCTGAGAAAGGCGATCGGAGCATCTCCACAGGATATCCTGATTCAGTTTATGATTGAGTCTGTGATTTTGTCAGCAGCAGGCGGGGCGATCGGCACTGGATTCGGTATCGGGGGCGTGCTTTTAGTAGCTGCTTTTACTCCCCTGCAAGCTAGCGTTTCCCCAGTGGCGATCGCACTTGCAGTCGGTGTTTCCGGCAGCATCGGCTTATTTTTCGGCATTGTACCCGCAAAACAAGCTGCTAAATTAGACCCGATTGTGGCATTGAGAAGTGCTTAAAAAGTCATTAGTCATTAGTCATTGGTTATTTGTTTGTTCAATTAAAAATTACCAATTTCCATGCTCAATTCCCAATTCCCAATTCCCAAATTATGAATTTTATTGAAAGCGTCAAAATGGCCGGTCAAACGCTACTAGCCAACAAAACTCGCAGCAGTTTAACGATGATTGGTATGATTGTCGGCAACGCCTCAGTAATTGCGATGATTGGAATTGGAGAAGGTGCTCAAAAATTTGTAGCAGGACAAGTTCAATCCCTGGGTACAAATGTATTGATCGTGAGGCCTGGAGTACCCAACGCGAGGCGAAGTGCGATCGGAAATGCGCCTCAAACACTTATAGTAGAAGATGCGAAGGCGATCGCAACTCAAGTCCCCTCCGTTCAAGGCGTGTCGGCCGAACTTAACAGTTCCGAAATAGTTCGCTACAGCAACAAAAATGTTTCGGCTCTAATTTTTGGCACGATTCCAGAATTTCTAGAAGTTAGAAGCTTTGAAATGGCAAAAGGGCGGTTTTTGACCGAACTAGATGTTAAGCAAAGTAACCAAGTTGTGGTTCTCGGTTCAGAATTAGCGGAGAAACTTTTTGGCAATACAAATCCTTTGGGCGAACAGATACGTATCCAAAATGTCAGCCTCAAAGTAATTGGAGTATTGGCACCGAAAGGCACATCTTTTGGTACGAATTACGATAACTCGGCCGCTGTGCCGATCGCCACAATGGCAAACCGCATTGTCGGGCGAAAATCTCCCTACGGTTTAGCTGTCACGTCGCTCTATATTTCTATTAAAGATGAATTGCAAATGGACGCGGCTCAATTTCAGGTAGAAAACTTGCTGAGACTGCGGCACAAAGTTACCACCGAAGATGACTTTACTGTGAGAAATCAGAAAGATTTAATGGCAACAATGGGTGCGATTTCTGGGGCTCTGACACTTATGTTAACTGCTGTTGCCAGCATTTCCCTGTTGGTAGGCGGAATTGGCATTATGAACATTATGCTCGTCTCTGTCAGTGAGCGCACCCAAGAAATCGGGCTTAGAAAGGCGATCGGAGCATCCCAACAAGATATCTTATTTCAATTTATTGTCGAAGCTGTGATTTTATCTGCCGCCGGGGGCATAGTCGGTACTTGCGTCGGCGTCGGCGGGATCTTGCTTGTCGGTAATTTCACGCCCTTGCAAGCTGGTATTTCGCCCGTGGCGATCGCCCTTGCTGTCAGCGTGTCCGGCACAGTGGGTCTCTTCTTCGGCGTCGTCCCCGCCCGCCAAGCCGCCAAACTCGACCCGATCGCAGCTTTGAGAAGCGCTTAATAAATATCTACTTACTCCGTTACACAATCCGCTCCTTTTATGCTGGCAAAAATACTTTTGCTCTAAATACTAAAAAAAACGGTTTTTTTGTAAAGATTTAACAAAGTTGCAGTATTTGAGGCAGTTTTAATGAGTATATTTTTATGCACCTTCAGAGCGCAAAACTTCATAAAAAGCCCGTTAAATCAAATCCGGTAGCATCGGAATTATGTAGTGCGAGCGTCCCCGCTCGCGGCGTGGCTCGCGAGCGGGGACGCTCGCACTGACATTATCCAAATATATTATTCCGATGCAACCGGAAACGATATTAAATATTAAAGATGCAATAAAGCTTCGTTGTGGTGTTTACTTCCCAACCAGAAAGTTTAATAATATTAAATCTGGGGTAAACAGACCTAAGCATCTACAGACGGTACGAACCTTTGCGATTTAATCAAAATATCCAATAAATAACATGGCATCCCTCACCCCAACTCCTAAATTTGACTATCTCGAAGGAACCACCCAACCAGACAGATTTAACGGATTGGATGGCAACGACATAATTTATGCCAACAGCGGAGACGACTTTCTCGAAGGCGATGCAGGCAAAGACAAAATCTGCGGCGATCGAGGCAACGATACTATCACCGGCGGCGCAGACAATGACATCCTCTGGGGAGGCAAAGGCAGCGACCTAATTGGTAGCGATTCCGGCAACGATATCATCTACGCGGGCGCAGGTAGCGATACCGTGACCGGCGGCACAGGCGATGATATATTTGCCATTGGTAAAGGCAGCGGCGGCCCAACTGCGGACACTGCCGACTACATCACCGATTTCGGCAACGGCAATGACAAAATTCGATTGCTAAACGGTCTCACCTTTGAAGACTTAAACATCCAGCAAGGAACAGGCGCCAACAGCAACAGCACCGTAATTCAAGACAAACTTACCGGGGAGTATTTAGCAGTATTGCAAGGAGTCAACAGCAGCACGATCGACAGCGACAACTTCACCACTCACCTATCGGGAAACCCCGTTATCGAGTGGAACGGAGTCATGCTGAATGCAGTGCGGACAGCCAGCACCGCGCCTCCCCAAGCCTCCCGCAACATGGCAATGGTTCAGGCAGCCATTTACGATGCTGTTAACTCCATCACCAAAAAATACAGCCCTTATCGGGTCAGCATCGATGCACCAGCAGGCACATCACCAGAAGCAGCCACAGCAGCCGCTGCCCACCGCGTCTTAGTCAGCCTCTACCCAGCCCAAGCAGCCACATTCAACGAAGCATACGCATCGTCTTTAGCTAAAATTACCGACGGCAAAGCCAAACAAGACGGGATCGCCCTCGGACAGCAAGTTGCCGACCAAATTATCGCTTCGCGGAGTACAGACGGCATCACGAAAGTAGTGCCGTACACCCCCAAAACCGACCCCGGCAGTTGGGTGCCGACTCCCCCCGCCCTTGCCGCCGCGCTCGATCCCCAGTGGCCCGGCGTTACTCCCTTTGCAATGACTAGCGGTTCTCAGTTTCGCACGCAGGGGCCGCCCGCCATTGACAGCGCGAAGTACGCAGAGGAAGTTAACTACGTCAAAGAAATCGGCAAAAGTGACAGTCTCACGCGCACGCCAGACCAAACTGCGATCGCCAAATTCTGGGCCAACGGTGCAGGTACTTTTACGCCTCCGGGCCACTGGAACCAAATCGCCGAAGAAGCATCCAGCCTAACAGGTCAATCCTTAGAAGATAGCGCCCGGTTGTTCGCCATGCTAAATTTTGCCCTCGCCGATGCAGCTATTGTCTCCTGGGATGCCAAGTACCAGTACAACTCCTGGCGGCCGGTGACAGCTATCCGCGAAGCTGACAAAGACAACAACCCCGACACCACAGCAGACCCCCTCTGGACTCCGCTGCTGGTAACTCCGCCGTTCCCTGAGTACACGTCGGGCCACAGTACCTTTAGCGGTGCGGCAGATCCTGTTATGAGTTCTGTATTTGGTTCTGATTACGGCTTTGCGGACAAGGGAGATAAGTCTGTCAACAGTTTGCGAACCTTTGAAAACTTCAGCGAAGCGGCCGACGAATCGGGGATGAGCCGCCTTTACGGAGGCATTCATTTCATGAGTGCTAACGTAGATGGTTTGAGTTCTGGTAGAAATGTGGGGAATTATGTTGTCCAGAATTTCTTGAAGGCGTAGAAAGCTTTTTTGTGGGGTGGGGGCGGGTTTACGAGATTGCTGAGATGTTGCACCATTTTCAATAATCTTTTTATGAACAGGCAAGATGCCTGTTCCACAAGAAATCAATTCTTTGTGGAACAGGCATCTTGCCTGTTGCTAATTATTCCAACAATTCTACGGTGCCGAGATAGCCGTCTACTCGGACTTTTTGACCGTCTCGCAAGCGAGTTGTCGCTTCAGCAATATTCATAACTGCGGGAATTTTGTACTCGCGAGCGATTATTGCTCCGTGAGATAGTTGGCCGCCAACTTCAGCGATAATTGCTGTTGCTCCTAATAGCAGCGGCGCCCAACCTGCATCGGTGTAAGGAACTACTGCGATCGCACTTTCTCCTAAATCCGTGCTCGCGGTGCGGCAAATCTTGACAAAGCCTTCGACACGGCCGATACTTGCTGGGATTCCCTGCATGATAGCAGTTGCTGATGTTGCTGGGACGATCGACCTTTTCCGAGAATTGGGCAGCAAATTGCCGTAGACTACAGGTGGAATCGGGCGATCGCGATCGGCTAACAGGCGATCGCGCCTTTCCCTAATTTTATCCTGAAATGAAACACTCGCACCGCTGCGAATCCACTGCTGAATTTCCCCAAATTCCAAATAAAAGATATCCCCTGTTTCCTCGAATACCTCCATTGCTAATCCGCCAGCTTCAATCTCCAAAAAAGTCCAGCGCAGGTGAGCCAACAACCGCGCGTAAATTTCGCTAATTTCGTTTTTGACGATCGCTCTTTCCTGACATTTATCTAACCGCCACTTCTGCCCAAAAGTCAAGCCTAATTTACGCTTTTCGATTAAATTAATTTCGGCTTTTTGAGCCATACTTATTAGCAGTTTTTGGTAAAATTCCGGTTGTTCTCGCCAAGTAGGAACAGCGATATCCGTTCCCACTTCGCTCAAATATCCGTAAATATCAAGCCACTTTTCAAAGTCTGCTTGTAAAGCTGGACTCTCAGCAAGTATCTGTGCTAACTGTGCGACTGAAACAGTCTCGTCAAATTGCGAAATCGCAGTTTTTCGCAACTTCTGACATAATTGCTGTAAAGCTCGGACAGAGGCGATTTCAGGAGCGCTGTCATTGTCCAGCCATTCATCGGAAACGCGAAAAATTGATTTGCGAATTGCCAGCCCGATCGGCCCTAATATATTGTAGTAAGTAATAGGTTTCAGCCACTCCTGAATTTGCTCGGCTCTCTCCAACAATTCCGTTAAATATTGATAATTGGGCATTGGGCATTGGGCATTGGGCATTGAGCATTGGGCATTGGTAATTGGTAATTGGTAATTCTGCAAAATTTGCAGTGCGGGGAGGAAAATAGCAGTACGATCGCTCTCAAATTCTGCATTGAGCGCCATTTCCCGCTGCACCAAACGCCACAAACCGGGCAAATTCGGCAAAATCTTCCCCAAAGGTGGCTTGCCCATCTTTTGCCCTCTCAGCAAAAATTCCAAACCCTGCTCCGGCAATCCCATCATCCGAAAAATTTCGCCCAACAAAGTCGCATTAAAATAGGCGTGAGAACCCAGCAAAGTAGCAGTTTCATTAAAATTTAAATTAGCCGCGCGGTCGCCCAAAACCACCTTGAAAATCTCTCCCCAAACCCCGCAAGTCAGCGGCCGGTTAATCGACCAAGTTAGCGGCCGAATTGCACCGGGAATAACTTCGGCTGCAATAGTGCGCGTCCAAAACGGCTGTAAATTTGTAATCGGGCGGCTTTGCAAAATCCAAACTTTTTCCCCGTCCCAACTCCACTCAATATCCTGCGGAATTCCGTGAAAAAAAGCTTCGATGGCTTGGGCTTGTTGAACTAATTCTGCTATAATTACTTGGTCAATTATGGAATTTATTTCGACTTCGATTAATTTTTTTTCTAAAGTTTCAGGCGCGTTAAAATCAATTTCCAAATGAACCGGAGTAACTTGTCCGCCGACAACAGATTCAGCACCTCCAGGCAAAGCTTCAATAATTATCTGCGAACCACCATCTAAAGGATTGCGGCTGAACATGACTCCCGCAAACTGGCTGTCAATATAAGGCTGAATTAATACAGCCATTTGCGTGTCTGGCAAGTGTCGCTGTCGGCGGTAAGCCACAGCTTCGGCAGTCCAATAAGACTGGCGACAGCGATTAATGCCGTCGAGCAATTCTGCTTGAGTTGAAACAGGCCCAATGGTTTGATATTGTCCAGCGGCTGAACTAAGATCCCCGTCTTCCCCCGCAGCAGAAGAGCGAACAATTATGCGATCGCGAATTTTAGATTTTATCTTTTCGATTAAAGCATCAAGACTTGACAATTCATCACTATTTCCTCGATGCCCGATGCCCGATGCCCGATGCCCGATGCCCGCTTCTTGTGATAATATCCAACCGGAAGGTACGTTAAAACCTGCGCGTTTCAGTTGAGACAATTTAGCAGCTTTATCGCCGCAGATTGCAGCATCTAACGAGTCATCAAGAGACAACAATTGCTCTGATTTAGATAAAGCCATATCATCACCCTGACTGAAATTAATTGCTGCTAACAAAAAAGCTAATCCTGCTGCTGCTAAAAATTCGGGCAAAGATTGTCGCCACACCCAAACCCAAATTGGGGTGCACAGACACCCGCAGCGGGAAGCAAAGAGTCTAGCCCGATCGCCCTCACCCCACCACCGCTGTGCCAAACCCCACACCAGCAGCCCCCAAATGCCCGAAGATACAGCCACCGGCGGCGAAAATACCAAAAGACCCCAAACAGCGTTTGTCACCCCTCCACCTCGGGCGATCGCATATCTGCCCGCGACTAGAGGAATTAACAGGGCGATCGCGATCGCAGGTGCATCCGGGAACCAAAATCGCCCTGCCAACACCGGCACAATACCCCTGGCAATTTCCGCAAATACCGCAGCAATTCCCGCTAATTTCCCCCCGTGAACGAAAGCTGCCGACACGCCAACATTCCCCGTGCCCAGCGCCCTCAAATCTCGGCAGCTAAACACTCGCACCGCCCATCCCGTTAGCGGTAAAGCACCCAGGCTGAAACTAGCAGCCAACAGCAATGCTATTGTCCCCAACGGCATAAAATCAGCTCTCCTATTTTAAAGCTCTAAACATTATGACCGCAATTCTGTCACTTTTTCAGCCTTCAGATATATCAACAAAACGTCCTTAGCACTTAAAATAATGTAAAAGTAGAGTAGATAAGGATTTAGCCTAATGATAGATATCAGCTTGACCACTCCCATAGCAGTTGTTGTTGCACCCATCAAGCGAGTAATGATTGAGCTGCTGATGCAGCAGCCCGTGCCGGAATCAAGTGTCAGCTTGACGACTCCCATAGCAGTTCTTGTGGCTGGCTTTATTGCCGCAGTTACGATCGGCTCGATCGCCTGGTACAACTCCAAGCGCCCCCCCGGTTGGGAATCCAAAGAACGCCCTGATTTTGTTCCGAAAGTTGACAAAGATGATTTGATTGCTGATGTTTCTGACTCCAAAGGTAAATAAAACAAACTTTCTTTAGACGAAGCAAAAGCAGGACTTGTGCATTAATGAGAAAACTCGGTCATGGCCAGTTTGTCATTGCCAGCCGGATCGCCGCAATTTCAATGGTTCACTTTTCCATTTTTTGCCCAAGTCCTATAAATTTCACATCCCCAATCTAAAATCTACAATATCGGTAAGGTGCGCCACAAGCACCGTACATACACAGGAATTACAAAAAAAGTAGTTTTACACGATACATATAGCGTAAGGTGCATCAACAGATTCTGCGTCCAAGAACGATATAGAAGTTTTGCGTAAGTCTGGTGAATATTTTGTAGGGGCTATTCAGAAAAAGCCCCTACAAATCGGCGATACCGCGCAAGTTCTGCTTGCTTATTTTTGCAGCGGATTGAGTTTCGTAACCGAGCTTTCCTTGGCATCTTCAGCGCTATCTTTCAGGAAACCAGAAGCATCCTTAAAGGCGGCGCCTACTCTTTCTAAAATATTGGCATCGGGATCGCTGCGGTCGAACACGGGTTGAGCCTTAGCGGGCTGTCCGTCTGGCGCGTTTAACAGAGCTTTATCTCCGCCGAGTTCGGAGTCGAACTTGTCAGTTTCCATCGGTGCAGAACCCGGATAAAGCAGCTTTGATGAATTAGATTCAGCGGTAGTCGAGGCTAAAAGCCGTAGCTTGCGGGGCGGGACGCCATCGCCCATTATCGACAAATCAGCCCGATTCTTTTGATCTTTAGCAGGCGATTGATTGACTTTAGGGTCAGTAGACATTTGATAATTCGTGTATCCATCACCACCGGCCTTGTGGGGATTATTCATTCCTCCCATTTGAACGGGAGGATTGTCAGGCCGAGCACCTCGAACATCGCCGGCATTGCAAGCGGTGCTGGTAAACACCAGCAAACCTGCCATAAATACAGTCACAAATTGAGTCAAAAATTGACCGATACGCAGTCTTTTAAAAAAAGCAGTTACAGTGTTCACAAAATTTTTCCGATTTTTTACTACTACTTGTCAAGAGTAAAAATAAACTCCTCATGCCTGCCTCTAACGGCGGTGATATTTTGCTGCGGATTGCTATCTATTTTTTTATAACTTTAGAGGTATTGAAAAAGTGCGGAGGCAATTAGCAAGCATAGCGCTAGGGTGCGTCAGTGCAAATAATTGCTGGATTTGCAGAGGTTTTTTGTTTCTGACACACCCTACAAGCTGCTAACTTGGAAATTGTTCGACTTTCGCTTCAGCTTGCAAAGTCAGCAAACCAGCTTCCACATCTAGCTGCTGAATTCGCAGCGACATTCCCTCAAGTTCAAAATTTCGCAAGTTTAAAACTTCACCAGCTTTGTCCGCCAAAGCGGCGGTTAACTCCGGCGAAAATTCCTTGTTTTCGGGATACTCGACATCCTGAAGAGAAATTGCCCAACCGCCAGCATCAATCTGAGGTTTTGCTGTAAAATAAATCTTTTCAGTAGAGGCTGTTTCCCGCACCAATACCTCAGCATCTAAAGCGATTTTCCCCGATGACAGCAACTTACACTCCACAGATTTAACGTCAACCGTTACCAGTTTTCCGTCCCGATGAACTTTTAATTCCCGCAGCTTGTCGCCGATGTATTCTGAATTAAAAGCGCGGTTGATATCGCTTTCTTTTAAAACTGCACGCGCCGTCCCCAAAGCTGGCCCGTTCAGTTCAATTTTACCAAACATAGCGCTGAGGGGATTGACAGAAATATCCTTAACCTCTACCTGCAATTCAGTCACGCGCAAATCTTGCTTAATCACCAAACCTTCACCCTCAATGGTGACTGAATCTACCTCGCCCTGAGCTAACTGAATGGGTTGGGTTTGGACGGTGACAGACAAATTTTCCGATTGGTCGAGTTGGCTGGCAATCGCAATTTCAACTACTTTGTCGATCGCCTGTTCCCCTAAATTCCGCTCTTGTTGAATCACGCTGTTATTTTCCAGTAGAGTTTTGAAAATAGTAAAGAATAGTTAAGTTGCAAAACGTCTTCCTCTAGACGGGTTTCTGCGATCGAACAAATCAGCCAAAGAATATAGACTGCCGACAAAATTGCACTCGATCGGCCCTGGATCGCATCAGCGTTCCGAATCGTTCATCTGCGGTTAAAAATAAAAAATCCTAATTTTGACAATCCGATCCTTTCTATAAGTTCGATCGCCCGCTACAATAAATAAAAGCCGGCACCGCCTTTTGTAATGAATCCAGAATCAACTCTCGCCAGACTACAAGCTACACTTCCCAACGGAAAACTGCCTTCTAGCTACGGGGTATACTTCAAAAACACCCTAGTAGCCCTGTGTCACGCCCTAGAAGACCACATTTTACAAACCAGCGG
The DNA here is from genome assembly GCF_036700565.1 of Microcoleus pseudofavosus SVA1_A4. Classification (NCBI taxonomy): domain Bacteria; kingdom Bacillati; phylum Cyanobacteriota; class Cyanophyceae; order Oscillatoriales; family Microcoleaceae; genus Microcoleus; species Microcoleus pseudofavosus. The sequence goes on along the minus strand of NZ_JAUBPE010000022.1, from coordinate 41,521 downwards.
CGGGGACGCTCTCGAACTAAAACCCCTAGTTTTGGTGACGTTTCAGCAGGGAAAATGGTATTTACAGGAAGCCGATCGCTACCTCGATATTGCTAATGCCTCTCGGCGCGTTGTCATCGGTGCAGTAGCCGACAGCGGTTTCGCTACCCACAAAACCGGTCAATTAGAAAATGTATCTTTAATAAATCTCGATCCGATCGACCCCGTAATCCAAGAATGGAATTTAATCATTCTCGCCCCGACATACAAAGCAATGGTGCTTTGCCGCGAACTTTCAGACCAGGAATACTTGCCCGAGGGCAAGCCCGAAGTAGATACAGAGCGAAAGTTCTACGGTTTGTGGTCGTTTGACCAGTCTTTGGTGTCGGCTGCTGCAGAAATTTTTATAGAACAGACGCGACATTACAATTCTCCCCTGGCCGACAGTTTGCTGGAAATGCACCACGAAATCCTGGCAACTAAAGGCCCGCCATTGGCCGACATTAGCGGCGTCGTATCGCGGATCGTCACTTACCTGCAAAGTTCTCAGCAGCAAATGGTAGCAATTAACCGCCAAACCCGCGAGTTGTGGGAATTGGAAGGTCAAGCTTTGCGCATCAGCCGCAATTTGAACGCTAACAAACTTCAAGCTTTTCTGCGGATGGCCCAGCGCGTGGACGAACGCGATACCTCAAATCCTACAGCGTCTTTGCAGGTGGCGGCTTTGTCGGAAACTTTGGGTCAACTGCTGGATTTGCCGGCTTTGCAGTTGCGGAGGCTGCGGCTGGCAGGATTGCTGTTTCGAGTCGGCTTAATTTCTGCCCCGAATGAGGTGTTCGATCGCACTCCCGATGCTTTCGACCAAGCAACTTTATCATTTTGGCGCGATCGCAGTTTCATCGGTTCCCAACTGCTGCAAGCAATGCCGGAACTAGCACCTGTCGCGGAAATTGTCAAGTACAAACTCGAATATTGGGACGGCAGCGGCAGACCAGAGGGTTTGCGAGCCGAAGCGATACCCGTTGCTTCGCGGATTTTGGGGTTGGTCGCTTATTTTCAAGAATTGACTCAACCGCGCGGCGATCGTCCGGCTTTGAGTTTGAGCGAAGCTTTGGAAGAGTGCCGGGAATTGTGCGGCATTCGCTTCGATCCGGCTTTGGTGGAAACTCTGGGCAACGTCGTCAGGCTCGCAGAAATGGGTTTGATGGAGTTACCGACTCGCCCGAGCCAACTGCCGAATGTATGGTTGGAGGATTTGGGCGATCGCACGACCGCGGCCGCTCCGGCATTGTAAAATAACTCGACTGTTGACTGTTGACTGTTGACTGTTGACTGTTGACTGTTGACTGTTGACTGTTAACCAACAACTGACAACCAACAACTGACAACTGACCAATGATTAATGACCTCGAAGCCATACGCAAAGGCAAAATTCATATGTTGGCCGGCCTTGATTTAGCTGGCAAAGACTTAGCGGGAGCCGATCTGGCCGGTGCTGACTTGTCTCAAGCCAACTTGAGTGGAGCTAATCTCGCCGGCGCTAACTTGCAGCGGGCTATACTGCGAGCCAACCTCCGCGGCGCTGACTTGAGCGGCGCAGATTTGCGAGGCGCAGATTTTCGGAATGCCGATTTGCGGGGAGCTTCCTTCGCTAACGCTTTAGTCCGCGACGCAAGTTTTGGGGGTGCTTTTTTGACGGGGGCCTCGATCGGCAATTTGGATTTGAGCGGTGTCGATTTTCGCGGCGCCGATTTGCGCGGTGCGAATTTGGCTCGGGCAATTTTGCACTCCGCCGATTTGAGCCATGCCAATTTGTCCGGCGCTGATTTGTCGGGAGCTGACTTGGAAGAAGCGATCTTGAATGGAGCCGTACTGCGCGGCGCTAACCTGACGGGGGCTAATTTGCTTTGCGCTGCGATCGAACAAACCGTTTGGGATGGAGCGTTGCTCGATCGCGCCTGTCTCCAAGGCACCCCCCTGAGCCTTTAAATTTCAACAATGTTGTTTTGAAGACAGACAAAAAAAACAACATCTGCTTATGATGTGCATAAGCACAAGCTATTTTAACATTTCTTAATAGGAGGTTATAATGGCGACTGTAAATGAGCAAACGAATAAATGGTAGCAGCTTTGTTTAGCGGTACATCCTTTCAAGGTCAAAGTGGCGATCGCCTTGTCAGTAAAGTAGCAGGAGCTGCGATCGCAGCCTTATTCAAGCGTTCTGAAAAGGCCGAAGCCAACATCCGAGTCGAACCAGTAGCCAAACTCTTGCAGGGAAGCATCGACGGTTTCGACTTCGTTGGCAAAGGTATGTTGATGTACAACGGCCTGCGCATAGAAGTGATGGAACTCTACCTGCAAGCACTCTCAATTGATTTTGGGGCGATTTTTGCAGGTCAAGTCAAATTGCGGCAGCCTACCCAGGCAAATATGCGAGTAGTCTTAAGTCGATCGGATTTAACCACCTCCTTCAATACACCTTTTGTAGTTGAAAAACTCCAGAAGCTGAAGTATCAAGAGCAATCTCTGCACTTTCAAAACACTGAAGTCAGCTTCGGAGCCGACAAATCAATTCGGCTTCAGTCCGAAATTACCGTAGGCGATGCCAGCGAACCCGTCAACATAGATATTACAGCTCAATTGCAAGTAGAAGACCGACGCAAAATCCAATTTGTCAGCGTTACTTACGGCGGTGACGGGCAAGCAGTAGACTTGGGTCAAGCTATAATTGCCCACGTAAATAACTTGCTAGACTTAGACAAATTTGCCTTAGAGGGCACTCAACTGCGAGTAGACCGCTGCCGAGTTCAGAACGACGAGCTGGTTTTCTACGGTTGGGCTGGTATCGAACAGTTCCCCAAAGGCAAGCGCTAAACCTCAGCCTGCTGAGGTTTAGCCAGCAATCTAGTTGGGAAAAAGAGAATTTTTCAGTTAGCAAACAACCCGCACCGGCGGGTTTTGCTTTGGATTTTAGATTGGAGGAAAAATCTCAGATATAAAATCTAAAATCAAAATTCGATCGACTCTAAATCAGCACTGAGGTTGATTCGATCGCACCAATTGCCTTGATAAACTTAGATTGTCCTAAACGCAGAAACCGGGTTCGCTCAAGTAAATTATCTGGTAAAGGGCGATCGCCAGGAGTTGAAAAACCCGGTTGATGAGAGTCGCGAGGGCGTAAGTCCTGTGAGAAAATAAATAACCCCAAAAGAGGAAAAATGCTCGGATTTTATTTATTTTGTATCTACGTCGGAGTCTTGTCCGTGTTTGCTGGACGCAGCCGCGAGAAATGGTGGGTAGAAATAGTCACAGATTTGCCTCGCTGTACCTACTATTTTGGCCCCTTCGACACCGACAAAGAAGCCTCCAGCAATATTCCGGGCTACGTCGAAGACCTGGAAAGCGAGGGAGCCAAAAGAGTTAGCATCCGCATCAAACGGTGTCAGCCTTCGGAACTCACGATTTGCGACAGTGAATTCTCCGAGGGTATTGCGGCTTAAGAATTTTGATAGTCCAGCCTGCAGAAACCGGGTTTTTTGACAAATATACTCCGTCTATCGCGAGGGGTATCGGTTAACAACTTGGTTTCTGAGCGTCAAGAGTGCGTAAGTTCTGTTTGAGTTTTCAATTACCTCAAGCCTCAACAATAATATTAAGCATCCTCTTGTCCTAGTCCTTGCCTTGCGGACTTTGTATTTGCAGCAGCAGCTTAAAAATCGGCTTCTTCTCCACCAAAATGCTGATTTTAGGCAGCATTAACTGTCAAAAATTACCTGGGCTAAATCAGCACAAAGGACGATCCGATCGCTTTTGTTGCGTTGATAAATTGAGAAAAGTAAAAACTACTTAAATCTTCCCAGAGGTAAATATGTTTGAAATCTCTATGTTGGGTATGTTTTTCACGGCCTTTTGGCTGCTAGCTCAACCTGCTAGCAGCACTCGACCAGGCGAGTGGTGGGTAGAAGTTGATACAGATTCGCCAAAGCGTACCTATTACTTTGGCCCCTATGACAGCAGACAGGAAGCTTCTGACAGCTCGAACCGCTACATCCGAGACCTGGAGAACAAAGGAGCTAAAAAAATTAGCATCAACATCAAACAAGGTAGCCAACCTACTCAGCTAAGAGCTAGCGAAGAGTCTTGAGAAGGTTGGAAACTGCCAATTACGGACGAAGAAAATTTGACTTGTTAACAGGGTTTTTTTCAAATGAGATCGCGCTTGCATACAGGAGGGACACAACAATGCTGTGTCCCTTTAAAATATTTAAGAAATGGTATTATTTGCGCCCGATAAATGCAAGTTTTTTCAAAGCAGCATTTGGTTGAGATTACTGCGAGGATTAAAAGTACGATTTGCTTTGATTTTCTCGTACCACTCTCGTTCCTGGGCGGTGAGTTCTTTCGGCGGCACGATCGCAATTTTTACCAACAAATCAGTCCGTTCGTCTTTCTTCGGTTTCGGCCATCCTTTGCCCCGCAACCGCAAAGACTGACCCGATCGCATCCCGGCCGGAAATCTTACAACGATCGTACCTTCAGGCGCCGGCACTTCAATTGAAGCTCCCAACACCGCTTCGTCGGGAGTTATCGGCACTTCGCACACCAAATTCTCTCCCTCAAACTGGAAGAAAGGGTGAGGTAAAACTTCTAATTTTAGGTACAAATCTCCCTGCTGCTTCGTGTACGGGTCAACTTGACCTTTGCCTTTTACCCGAATTTTGCTGCCGGTTTTCACTCCCGCAGGAATCGAAACTTCGCCCGTGGCGACTCGCTTGGAAGTGCCCCGAAAAGCTTCCCCCAGAGTCAGGGAAATCGTCACCTCAGTGTCGCGAGAGCTTCCGGCGCTGCGGTTCTCATACCCCGCGAAATCTTCAAATCCGCTGGACCCGCCGGTGCTAGTGCGGTAGTTGCTGTAATTCCACTGGCCGCTGCGACCAGTACCCGCACCGCTGCCGGCCGCGCGGCCGAGCAAGGTATTGATAAATTCGTCAAAACTGCCGTACTGGCTGAAGTCAACGCCGCCAAAATCTACCGCAGTACCGCCCCCGCCCGGCCATCCGCCGGGAGTTGCTGCTGCTTGCTTCCAGTATTGACCGTATTGGTCGTATTTTTGGCGTTTTTCTGGGTCTGAGAGCACTTCGTAGGCTTCATTAACTTCTTTAAAACGAGCTTCGGCTTCTTTGTTTCCTGGGTTCATGTCCGGGTGATATTTCCGGGCTAGTTTGCGAAAAGTTTTTTTAATTTCGTCAGAGCTGGCGGTTTTGTTGAGTCCCAAAATAGCGTAATAGTCTTTAAAATCTGTTGCAGCCATTAAGCAATCCCCTCTTTATTAGTTGTTAGTTGTTAGTTGTTAGTTGTTAGAAAAAATAAATCCCAAATTAGCAGGATGGCGAATTAGTTTGATGCCACGGGGCAGAAGTGCCTGCGGGAGCTCATTCAAATTATAGGTTATCAAAGGTTTGGACTCGATCGAGTTCGGTTGTTGCTGGCGCGACGAGCGCAATTTCCGCACTCCGCTGCTGTCTGAGATTTTATAGCATTCGGCACTTATGCTGAAGGCTCTTTTCTGCTGAATGCCGGCGCAGCAGCCGCAGCAAAAGGCATTCGACAAGAAAAACAAGGGTTCGATCGATTAAGAACGTCCTAAACCTATTGGCGGTTGCTATACTTTTGAGCTTTGAGACTGTGAAACTCACAGCCGCGACAAATTTTGAGGAGTTGTGTGCGGTCGGGATTTTGGGAGGCGGCGAGAGCTTGAGGGTGCGGCCCTTGTGGCGCGAGCCGAAAGCTGAGTCGGGTTGACTGGTGCGGACGATCGATCTTTTTTCTCTGCGGTGCGATGCCTACGCCCCGGCTTACGCCTACGAACTTCTCGATCTGAGCTTTTCACCCAATGCACATCCTATAAAGTTCTCATCAGCAAGTCCGGTCGAATCTGCTGCCTGAATTGTGACTGCATTATACCCTAAGCTGGGCAGTAATTCCACAACTTTTCCAGATATTTTTTACTCACCCAGACCGATGCTATACAATCTTATTTTTACAGCCTCTGAATAGATTTAAGTCTAAAGTAATATAACATAATCTCTCCATTGTCTGTTAACTAGAACACACACTTTTATAAAAATTAAGATAGGATGGTAGCTCAATAAGTTATTAACACTACCCGGGTGCTCAGATGATTAATTATTTGCTAAGTTGGCCTTGCGGCTGCTGCGACGATTGGAAAGATAGTTCCGAGAGTTGTGTTGTACTCAGAAACGGGCAGCGCATTTGTCAGTCGTGCTACGATCGCAAATACAAGAATCAGAAGCTATCCGCCAGACGCCGGCGATCGAACATATCTCTATCACCCCACGCAGTAACAGAGACTGTCCCTTATTAATGCGCGATCCTTTGAATAAAGCCAAGTATTTCGACAACCTATCAGCCGTTGAAATTAATAACGAACAAAAAAAAGAATGAATTTCGTCATCAGTCATCAGTCATCGGTCATTGGCGATCTGTCACTAATTTACTTATTTATTATCAGTCACTTGCTAGGAGGTAACAGATTTTAACTTAAAAAACTAATGACTGACAACTAATGACTAATGACTAATAACTAAATGATAGTTCCATCAGGAATTGTGGCGTTTTTCAGGACTACGACAATGCCGCTGCGGATGTAAAAACCTTGGTTTTCTCGGTTGGCTTCTTCCACCCGGTCTTTATTAATTATTTGAACATTGCGGCCGATGCGGGCATTTTTATCCACAATCGCGCGGCGAATTGTAGTATCTGCACCGATACCGAGGGCGACGCCGCCGTTGTCCAAACTCGAATGCCGTTCGGCGTCGGGTTCGTAGAAGTCAGCACCCATGACTAGGGTGTCTTGAATCGTACATCCAGCTTCAATGCGCGATCGAACTCCCAACACAGAATGGTCGATCCGGCACTGTTTGAGAATGCAGCCTTCAGCAATAATCGATTCAGTCACGTGAGTATCTAAAAGCTTAGTCGGCGGCAAGAAACGCGGGCGAGTGTAAATCGGCGCATTTTCATCGTAGAAACTGAAAGGCGGCTGAGGCTGTTTTGTCAGAGCCATGTTAGCATCGTAAAAAGCCTCAATGGTTCCGATATCTTCCCAGTAATCGTCAAACAAATAAGCTTGAACGTTGTGGTCTTTTGCAGAATTCGGAATAATCTCTTTACCAAAATCAGTTTGGTTTGGAGATTCTTTCAAGAGTTTAATCAGAACTTCTTTTTTGAAGACGTAAATCCCCATCGAAGCAATGTAAGGACTTTCCTGAGCCTGCGGCGCTGTCAGTCCCAGTTTAGTAGTATCCACCTGCATTTGTTTGAGCGCATCGCCTTTTGGCTTTTCGCTGAAAGAAACAATGCGGCCGTTGTCGTCGATTTTCATCAAACCAAAATCCGAGGCCCGCTTCTCGTCCATTGGCAAAACCGAGAGGGTGATGTCGGCGTTGGTTTCGCGGTGTCTCTGCACAAACTTCTGGTAGTCCATGCGGTAGAGGTGATCGCCCGAAAGAATCAAGTATTCGTCAACGTCCCACTGTTCTAGCAGCGAGAGATATTGGCGAACTGCGTCGGCTGTCCCTTGAAACCAGTTGGGGTTTTCCTGAGTTTGCTGGGCGGCGAGCACCTCGACAAATCCCTCGGTGAAGCCGGAAAACTGGTAGGTGCGAGCGATGTGGCGGTTGAGGGATGCCGAGTTGAATTGGGTGAGGACGTAGATTTTGACTATTTCCGAGTTGATGCAGTTGCTGACAGGAATATCGATGAGGCGATATTTGCCTGCGAGGGGAACTGCGGGTTTGGCTCGCAGTTTGGTTAGGGGGTAAAGGCGGGTGCCTACACCGCCACCGAGGATGATGGCTAAGACTTTTTTCAAGGAACTTTCTCCCTAGGGTCGATTAACTCTTTAAGTACAGTGTCGGATGGTGAGGGCTTCTTGACAAGGGGGGGGAGCAAGGAAGTTTTGAGTTATGAGTTATGAGTTGAGTCGCTTACCCAGAAACCGGGTTGTTTAATCCAAATACTTCTTCCAACCCTGAATAAGAGTTAAAAAACCCGGTTTATGAGAGTTGGAGTGGGTCCCGGACTGGAGTTATGAGTTTTGAGTTTTGAGTTAAAATACTCATCAATAAATAATAGATATGTGAAAAAGTTTTGAGTTGTAAGTTAAAATACCCATCAATAAATAAGGGCAGTTTAAAGAAAGAATAAGGTTCGGGGTTTTGGCTGTTAATTACAAGTTTTTTGGGTTAATTCCCCGTTCTCGCAATTTCTCCATCCAGGCTCGATCGCGCTGTTGTTGTTGTTCGAGGCCCGGCGATCGCGCCGTGTCACGCACAAAGCGCGCTTTGGCTTGGGTTTTATCCCGTTCTTTTTGCTGGCGTTCCTGTTCTGTGAGTTTGTCCGACTCGACAGCAGTCAGGAAGCGTCGCCCGTCGGGACGATAAATTTCTAGGTAGAGTCAGTTTTCAATCTTAGATTGACTGCAAATTTGTGTAATATTTTACAATTTGTCGATCGGCCAAATGGGATAAATGTCTATTCTCTACCAAAAGCTAGATCCCCTAGAAACCTCTGCTACTGTAGCCTAAGCGCTAAAAGCTAGAAAAAGTGTATGCAAATTCAAACGCCGGACTGGGTTAAACACGCGGTATTCTACCAAATATTCCCCGATCGCTTCGCCAAAAGCAAACAGCCACGCAAACGCCTGCTGCAAAACTTCATGTGGGAAGAATGGCACGAAATCCCCACCCTGCAAGGCTACAAAGGCGGGGACTTGTGGGGCGTTATGGAACAGCTAGATTACTTGCAAGACTTAGGCATTAACGCAATTTACTTCACCCCCATATTTCAGTCGGCCTGCAATCACCGCTACCACACCCACGACTACTATCAAGTCGATCCGATGTTGGGCGGCAATCCGGCTTTTAAAGAACTTTTAGACGCCGCGCACGATCGCAACATCAAAATTGTCCTCGACGGCGTATTCAACCACGCCAGCCGCGGCTTTTTCTTCTTTCACGACATCCTCGAAAACGGCCCCCATTCTCCTTGGCTGGATTGGTTTAAAATTGAAGGCTGGCCGCTATCCGCCTACGACGGCAATTTTCCTGCTAATTATGCCGGTTGGGACGGGAATCGAGCACTTCCTGAATTCAATCACGACAATCCAGAAGTGCGAGAATACATCATGGAAATCGCCGAATATTGGATTAAATTCGGCATCGACGGCTGGCGGCTGGACGTTCCTTTTGAAATTAAAACCCCGGGATTTTGGCAGGAATTTCGAGAACGAGTTAAAGCAGTTAATCCCGAAGCTTACATTGTCGGCGAAGTTTGGGAAGATGCGAGAGAATGGCTCGACGGCAGTCAATTTGACGGAGTAATGAATTATCTTTTTGCTGCGCCGACTATTGCTTTTGCAGCGGGCGACAGGGTAGATTTAGCTCAAATTGAAGGTCGTTCTTACCATCCCTATCCGCCGCTTTTTGCTAAACAGTACGGCGAAAAAATTCAGCACGTTTTGGAACTGTACCCGTGGCCGATACAGCTAACTCAACTTAATTTGTTGGCCAGTCACGATACAGCCCGGTTGATCTCAATTGCTGGAGGCGATAAAGCTAGTGTCGAACTCGCTAATTTGCTGCTGTTAACTTTTCCCGGAGCTCCCAGCATTTACTACGGCGATGAAGTTGGTTTGCCCGGTGCTCTCGATCCAGATTCCCGCCGCGGTTTTCCCTTAGAAGCTCACTGGGAACTTGATGTTTTAGATTACCACAAGCAGTTGATAGCTTTGCGGCACAAATACGCTGCCCTCCGCACTGGTTCGTACCAAATTCTGTTTGCTGAGGGAACGGTTTACGTTTTTGCTCGAATTTTGGGGGATGAAGAAATAGTTGTTGCGGTCAATGTCGCGACAGAAGAGGCTAATATTAGCTTTGAGGTAGCTAATTTGAAATCTCCTCACGATAAGTTGCTGTTTGGGAAAGGCGATTTTGTTTGGAAAGGTGAAGGGGAAACTCGACATTTAGAATTGATGCTGCCGGCGCGATCGGGGTTGATTTTAGGTTCGGGTAAGTAGTTTAAAATGTAGGGTAATGTGTTCCGGACGCACCCGACATTTATCGGTGATTTTCCCCGCGCATCCTAAATTTATTATAGACGTAAGGTGCGCAATGCGCACCTTACATTTATAGGTAAAAGCACAAGTTTTATTATGCTGCAACCATTGCTGGTAGTAGCACCGCATCAATGATATGAATTACGCCATTGTCGGCAAGAATATCTGAAGTGAGAACTTTAGCATCATTCACTTTAATGCCGTCAGAAGTATCAATCCCCACCACAGAACCTTCCACTGTTTCAGCAGAACTTAACTCAAGCAAGTTCTCAGTTAGTACCTCTCCAAAGAGAATGTGATAGGTCAGAATTTTCTGGAGCTTGGGTATGTCTTCCATCCAAGAGGCAATAGTGTTTGTAGGAATTTTGGCAAATGCCTCGTCAGTTGGTGCTAAGACGGTGTAGGGGCCAGGACTTTGCAGTAAATCTAACAAACCAGCCGCTTCAATCACAGTCACGAGTGTTTTGAAAGAGCCGGCATTAGTGGCAGTCTCGACAATATCAGCCATGATGTTTTTCAGGAGTGCAAATAGCAGAAAATGAATCGGAGGCGACAATCATTTTAGCAATTTACAAATAGCAGAAAATGAATCGGAGGGATGATGATTATTTTAGCCATTATAAGTTAATTGGGTTGTCGGCCCCGATGGCCAGGCCCGATCGACCTTTTTGGCTTATCCAGGGCTCGCATCCTCCCCCTTGCGGAAAAACTGCTTTAAAATCTCTCCGGGATCTCTGTCCCAGGTGTCGATATGTTCGTAAATTAAGCCGTCTTTATCCAGTTTATAAGTAGAGTAGCCGTTAAAAAAAATCCGAGCTTTCCAGGGAACCCGCAGGATGCCGCGAACAGTCCAATTTGCCACAATAGTATCGGGGGCAGTCTGACTTACACCGTGCAGGTCGAAGTAAATCTCGCGAAAGAATAGCTGTCCGTGAAATCGCAAAGTCCAAAAGATAATGCGATAGTTGATTTTTCCTTTAAATTTGTTAACAGGGTCTTGAAAATAAACATCTTTTGTGTATATCTCGTAGGAGATGTCTTTTTCAAAAAGCGTCGGGAGATCCGCTTTCAGGGTGTCTACTGCTTGTTCTACCTGCATTTGATATTCGAGCGCGCTCACGCTACCACCTTGTGACACTATTAATTTATAACTTTAAATCAATAATCTCGATCGGCAGCCGGAGTATCACAGATTTGATACTTCATCCAGCTCTGATTTTAACTCTAATTCTATTATCCGCGCCGGCTTTTCTGCTGACCCGGACTTGCGACATCGAAACCTTGGCACAGATTTGACAGAACACCCCCACTCCTCTCTTCTTCTCGCAGAAATCAACAGCGGCAAGCTGTTGATGGTAGATAGCCGTCGCCGGAACGGTCTAATTTTGATTAAACGCTTCCACGCGGAGTTTGCCGGGCCTGGGGCTGCAGTTGGGGGTGCTTTTGATGTTGACTCTGTGCAGGCGATTCCCGTGGGCGATTTTTGTTTGGTTTGCCCTCAATCTCCCGAAGAAAGACAGAAAGCTTTTGGAATTCGGCGGCATTGGGTGCGGTTAACGGAACAGTTAACCGCAAAGCAGGCTGCTTTGGAACGCGCGCAAATGATTTTAATTCAGTTTGAACAATATTTTGATTCGGAAACAGTGGCACAAATTCCCGATCGAGCTTTGGCACTTTTAGTCGGCGTATTCCCCCAGACTATTCGAGCGGCGCGACAAGAAAATGATCGAGGATGAAAATATTTTATCTATTTCCTAATTCTCGCCTGTGGCTGCAAACTATCGAATCAGATGCCAAATTAAGGACACCCTAACTCTTATATCATCCGCTGACAATGCTGTGTTATACTAACTGACAAAGCATCAATATCGAGCGGAGTATTCCCTAGAGGAAGCTTGGCGGCAAAAGTGCGACCGAGGTGCACTCTATCCCATACAGAACGTTTTTGCCCTGCTCGCCCACTTCCCGGGTCATGTATCCCGAATCCCGATATTTCTCTATTCCACACAGGGCTGAAGTGACGGATCAACACTGCTTCTCCCCATGAAACTAAATCGATTTCCATCGGCGCGATTTTGAAGGCAAAATCCTCAATTTTTAGATTGTCTACAGCTTCGATAGATTTTCTATGCTCTGACAAGCGTCCGTAAAGAGTGTTGCCAATAGTTGTACGCCCCGTCCGACCACCACCCGGAGCTGCTTTACCTACATAGATTGGCAGACAGCACTTATTCAAGTTTGCCTGTTTAATGAGGTTATACATTGAGAAGTCGCCCTGGTAGTACAGCAAATATGCTCCGCAATATTCGCTCAAATCGTTCCTGAAGTGATCGAGTTCCTGAAGATTGTAACAATTTTGCCTGCCACAGAAAGCGATTAAGTTTTCTTGTAAATCTGGCGGGACTGTAAATACTTCGAGCATGGAGTAAATTTTCAAATCTAAAAGCTCAAATTGATTGACTACACTCTCGCTGTTCTAACTGTCTCCAGCCGCGCTCTAATGCTAGAGGCAATAACTTCTGCCAAAGCGACTGGGACAGCATTCCCCAACTGCTTCATAGTTTCTGTCCAACTGTGAGGAAAGAAGTATTCGTCAGGGAAAGTTTGCAGTCTAGCAGCTTCGCGAAGCGTAAAGTAACGCACCTCTCCCGTGCGCTCAACTAACATATTTTCTCCTCCAGGGACTCCGTGAACTCCTGCTTTTAAAGTTTTAGCTGGTTCATATAACAAGCTGCCCGTATGGCCTGGATACTTTCTGGCTCCTGGTATAAAAATATGATTTAGTACGCTGTTTTGGCTTTCTTTATTACCTTCTTGTGGTAAGTCCGAAATGGCATCCCGCACAGTGCGCCAAGGCTGTTTTTGAGGTGGAAACAAGTTGAACTGAAGATTGAATATGCGCGAGGAAAGCTTGCTAGGTATGTCTGGACGATCGCTTTTAGAGATTTGATTGCGCTCCCAATAATTGCCAGTCACCCATTGCTCCCAATGCAAGGCTTCCTGAGAACAAGTCGATTCTGGAAAAGACCACTCTAATCCTAAATCCGATCGAAAACCTACAATAAAAACCCTTTCGCGCTTTTGGGGAATGCCGTAGTCTGCCGCGTTGAGTAAGCGAAACACTACACGGTATGATAGTCCGTCACCGCGACCGGCGGTATGATGCTGTTCTAACCGGGACAGGTGATGGGGCCAATCCTCATCCAGTCTTTGTACAACTTCTGGATAAGTGAGTTGTAGGACAATATACTCAAAATATTTAGTGAAGGAGGAACGCAATAAACCTTTAACATTTTCGATAACAAATGCCTTGGGTTTGAGTTCTCGCACGGCCCGAAAAAAGTGCGGAAACATATTTCGCTCGTCCTCACTCCCGCAGTGTTTTCCTCCTACAGAAAAAGGCTGACACGGCGGCCCTCCAGTTAGGAGGTCTACCCCCTCTTTGAGTTCTAGGGATGTAAAATCGAATTTAGCGATATCTGTCTCAAAAACAGACCAGTTTGAAATCGCTTTTACACCCCGCCGCTGATTTTCTCGAATTGTCTCGCAAGCATTTTTGTCCAGCTCGATAACTGCTTTGTGACAAAAGCCTGCTTTTGATACGCCTATTGCTAAGCCTCCTGCTCCGCTGAATAGTTCTACAGAGTTCATTATTAGCATTGTATTGAGCAACGGTGGATATTAATTTTAATCTAAAATCGCAGCGATTCGATCGGCTGTTCGCTGATTTTCCTCCGGGCTACCCACCGTAATTCGCAAACCTCCCCCGGTATGCCTAATTAAAGTCCCTCGCTCTTTTAGCTGCTGCATGATTTGTTTGTGTTCCTGTTCGGCAGATCCGCCCTCACCGACTTTAACCCGCAGGTAAACGAAGTTAGCCGCACTCGGCCAAACTTGTAATTTTTGATGCTGAGTTAGCGCTGCAATTAATTTGGTTCTTTCTGATAGAGTTTCGGGAATGCTTGCTAGCAATAACTGTCGCTGCGCTAGGGCCAACTCGGCTGCGGTTTGCGAGAAACTGGGAAGGTTGTAGGGGAGGCGAATTTTTTCTAAGGCGGCTGCGAGTTCGGGATGGGCGATCGCATATCCGACTCTCATTGAAGCCAATCGAAATGCTTTGGAAAATGTGCGTAAAATTATCCAATTCGGATGTTGGTGCAATCTGTCGGCTAAAGTATTTTGGCTGAATTCAAAATAAGCTTCGTCAATGACTACTAATATTTCTAACGGCAATTTTTCCAGCCATTCTATTTCATTTGCTGTCAAAGCATTGGCTGTGGGGGAATTGGGATGAACGACAAAGACGGCCCGCACGGGGGGATTTTGATTTTGGTCGTTAGCGCAGCCCTCGGAGAGGATCGCCCTTTTAGCCGCCTCGATATCGATTTCAAAATTCTCCTCTTTCCGCCGAGCACTCACAACGGGAATGCCGAGGGTTTGGGCGATAATTCCATACATCGAAAAGGTGGGATTCGCTACCAAAATAGAGCCGGCGCCACCCAAGCACGTCGCTATTAAGAGCGATCGAATTAGTTCGTCGGAACCGTTACCGACAGAAATATTGTCGCCTGTAATGGCTGTATTTCGCGGTTTAACCCCACCTAGCGGGGGGATTGCGACCGATTCATTGACGTATTGGGCGATCGCCTCTTTGAGTGCTGCGTGCCCTCCGTCGGGATAGCGATTTGTCTCAATTAACTGCTGGTAAGTCCAAGCTAGCTTTTTTTTTAATTCCTCGGGCAAGTCGTAGGGGCATTCGTTGGTGTCTAGGCGATCGATCGCACTTTCCGAGTGCGCTGGTTCTCCTGACGCGCCGCCCGGATGGGGAGTGTATGCGGTAAGTTCGGCTAAATCTTTTCGGATAAAGGGAAGCATGGTATAATTTACGACTTTTTATTTTAGATAATTTGCTTACAAGCATCTGAACTTAGCATAGAGCTTGTTCTATCTCGAAAGCAAGAGGAGAGGGGAAATTTAGTTTCTGTCGATCGATTGATGCGTCGGCGGCAGCAAATTGATTACTTTTATAAAGTAACTGCTGATATTTGGAGACCGAGTATGAAAGTCAAGCCTTCGGATATATCTAAAAATACCGCTGCTACCCTGATAGCTTTGAGTTTGGCTGTTCTCCCTTCAGCTATGCCTGCCTCAGCTCAAACTAACTCCGAGCCGGCACAGAACAATACTGGTTCTAATGGAGTTGTTCTAGACAGAACTCCCTTTCAAGAAAGCAAGCGCGACAACAATCATTGGGGTGCTTTGGGTTTGTTGGGCATCCTCGGTTTGGCGAATTTGTTTCGCAAGGATGAACCCAAACGCTACCGCGATCCGATGGGCGAATAATTTTTTAAAGGGCGATCCTCTTCGAGGGCTCCGCTAACGCACAAGCCAAAAACCACATCAACTGTCCTGGACGCAGAAACCGGGTTTTTTACGGAACTACTGAATTATTGCCTTTAATCCTGACAAAAAACCAGGTTTCTTTGATATGGATGGGCACTTTTGCCACAAAGTTTATTCAATCGCGCCACAAAGCAATCCCGCCCAACAAACCGCTGACATTCGGTACTATTTTAACCTGCGCCGGTAAATCAAAAACAATCTTTTTAGTATTGCCGCCGCCCATGTAAAGGCGATCGCAGTTAAAGAGATTTTGCAGAGAGGTGAGGGCTTTTTCCAGACGGCGATTCCATCTTTTGGAACCTACTGTATCTAATGCCGATCGCCCTAATTGCTGTTCGTAGGTTTCCCCTTTGCGAAACGGGTGATGTCCTAATTCTAGATTTGGCACCAAGATACCATCGACAAATAATGCCGAACCGAAACCTGTGCCCAGGGTAATTACTAATTCTACCCCCGTCCCAGCAATTGCTCCCAATCCTTGAAGATCGGCATCGTTGGCCACTCGCACAGGTTTTCCCAAGCGGTCTTTGAGGGTAGTTTCGAGGTCAAAATCTATCCAAGACGGATCTAAATTCACTGCGGTTTTTATGACGCCTAGACGCACGACGCCGGGAAAACCGACGGATACTCGGTCAAATTCTCCTTGTCCGCTGGCTAAAGAGGCGATCGCCTCTAGTACGGGTTCCGGTTTCGGCGGTTGAGGAGTTTCTAAACGGCTGCGTTCCGTTTGCGGTTGACCTTCAGCGTCCAAAACCATAACTTTTATGCCGCTTCCGCCAATGTCAACGGCTAAGGTGCGAGTCGATTTATCTTTTTCAATCATTTGATTGTTAAAACCTGCAAGTTCATCCAATTTTACTTTAATTGGCAAAACTTTTGAATCGCTTCCCAAATTTGGGCTAGGACATTTCCCAAAGAATGATCGTCTTCTAATTCGATTAATTGCACCCAGGGACGGTTAGCGGCAAAATTTCTGCTAGCTTGAATCGGTATTATTGTATCATGCTTGCCGTGAAGTATTAACGTAGGGACTGACCGCATTAATTTTTCTTCAGGGTATTGAGCCATATCTGCCACAAACTGATAATTCAGCGGCACCTCTCGCTGTTCGCCGTAGTGATAAACTTGTAAATACTCCTCAGACTGCCACTTTTCTAACTGTTGCTGTCCCAACAGCGGCAGCCAGTGGGAGAGAAAGTCAAAAGCCGGTGCTAGCAAAACTATTTGTTTTACTGATAATTGTCGATCGGCCAACCAAGCCGCTGTCAGCCCCCCAAAACTAGACCCAATTATGGTGACTCCCCCTAGATTTTTTACATTCTCTGTCGGAGACTGTGAGGATTGGGTTGGCAAAAATTCTGTTTCTATTTGGTTTAATTGGCGGGTGAGAGTCAGACCCGAAAAATCGTTTTGATTGAGATCGGGAGTTTTTAGGTCAATTCCTAGGTAAGAAAAGCGATCTCGGAAATATTTAGCCTTAGCTGAATCGGGACTTGAAGCAAATCCGTGTAAATAAATATAACTTGAGTCGTTCTGTAGATTCATCCAAAAAATTTTATGAGACTTCTAAACTCATTATTTTAACTTAATATGAGTTATTAAATAAAAAATAAAACATTAATAAGTAGATGAACTTATATGCTGATAGTGCGAAGAAATCAAGCACGGGCACGTATTTAAATTGCTGTGTTTTTAGACTGCTTTTCCCAAGAGACAAAGCCATCGCATAGATTGGAGAAAAGTTGGGTTTCTCGATGCAGGCGTTTATTGATGTCTACCTGCTGACAAGGAAAATCCCAGAGTGCGTGTTGCACACCCTGCGATTCACTCAAAACTACTCGTCAATTACTGCGGTTTTTGACCGTTTTGCATCCTGTTTCTAGCAGTTTGTCGGCGCTGCTGCATCAGTTGAGCTAATTGGCTGCGCTGTTCGGGCGTGAGCACTTCTCGCATTGCGAGTGTACTTTCAAATTGCACCTCTTCCAACTGCTGCCTCAATCCGATTATTTGACGGTGTTTTTCGCGCATTTCGCTGGCATTTGCCGTACCGGACATCATCGTTTCCAATTCTTGTCTGGCTTGGCGGACTGCTTGCATCCGCTGGGAAACTTGGTCTTTGTAGCGATCGCGAACTGCCTGCATTTTCTGTTTTTGGTCGGCACTTAAATTCAGTTTCTCGAACATCCCACCTTCCTTACCCGCGGGTCGATTGGGACGCTGAGTTTGGGCAATTGTTTCCGGTTCTAGGGGATTGGGAACTGCTATTGCTGCGGCTGTGCTGCCGAGAGTCAGCATTAAAACGGCTAGGGAAGAAATGCGACGAATTGACATAAAAAGTACCTCTTTGAGATTAGTTATTTGTTAGCGGTTCGCTATCAGGTGAAACTGGGAAATTCAACAAGTCTGTTTGCGGGCGTTCAGTGATATTTTCTTCGCTAGAATCATGCAGTACACCCTCCCAGTTAGTGACTAAAAATGCTTCTAACTTAGCTGTTTCCTTGTCTGCCAATTGTGCAGTCTCAAACGCACGGTATCCCGACCAAAAAACTAGCAGGCTAGCAGCGATCGCAGACGACAAAGCCCACTTGCGAAAACCGATCGTTCGCGATATTTTGCTAGACCGGGTACATTGCGACTCTCCTAGATAATTTAGCTTTCTCGCACCCGCCTCATTCCTATCTATTGCTGCTAAAAGTTTTTGCTCAAAATCGGGCGCAGCTTCTGGAAGGTTTGGGCGATGTTGCTTCAAGAAATTAACTAATTTTTGGTCGCTGCTTGGGTTATTCATAGCTCGCTGACACCTTCTTTTTGCAAAAATTGCCGCACAGCATTTCTGGCATAAAACACGCGAGATTTGACAGTACCTGCTGGTAGTCCCAAAATTTGGGCTACTTCTTTTTGCGGGATGTCTTCTAAGTCGTGCAGCACCAAAACGCTGCGGTGTTCAAAGCTCAATTGCTCCAGTCCCCGCTGCACTAAATCTTGATAGTGCAACTGCATCAAGTCGGATGTGTTATCTTTGAGAATAATCCCATCCATTACTTCTTGATTTTTGAGCTGGGAGTCAAAAGAATGCTGTTTAGCAAATGCTTGTCTTTGGTCGGAAGCCACATTCCAAGTGATTCGATAAAGCCAAGTAGAAAAGTTTTCCTGGTGCTTGAGTTTGGGCAATCCTTTCCAGACTCGCAGGAATACTTCTTGTGCTAAATCGTCAAGCAGTGACGGGCCGCAGAGTTGGTAAAGGGTTGACCTGACTTTGTGTTGGTAGCGTTGGTAAAGGTAGCGAAAGCAAGCGCGATCGCCCTTTAGACACTCAGCAACTAAGTCCGAGTCGGAACAGTCATCGGTTAAAACATTGGCTGACACACCTAACACCTGTGAAGTCTCCCCCACCAGTTCGTTATCTGAAGTGTTTAGACAGGACGATTTGGAAAAAGGTTCAAATAACTTAAAATATTATTTTGAGCATGAATCCGCTTGGGGTGGAAAACTGCACCAATGTCAGCTACAGGCAAGATGCGTGTTCCACAAAAATTCAATTTTCTTGTGGGCCGTTGCTTCTAGCCCGCCCGTAACAGCCACTCCGGCTTGTTCCACAAAAATTTAATTTTCTTGTGGGCCGTTGCTCCTAGCCCGCCCGTAACAGGCAAGATGCCTGTTCCACAAAATTTAATTTTATTGTGAACCCTATGGTTTGCTATAGCGATAATTTTAAAATATCTGTTCTAACTATTTACAGCTTTTTTCCAATAAGTATAAGTTTCTAAACCAATACTTTCTTTGTCTTCATTATAAATCTCATCTAAACATTTGAAAAGAGCTAAAGCGTAATTTTTCAATCCCAACTCGGTCAAACTTGTGAGAATCCTTGTCAGCCGCAGGTAGTTGTGATTAAATCTTTCAATCCACTCTCTTTTTCTTGATAAATATTCCTCGGATTTGGCAATTACAATTTCTGCGTTTTCCCCTTGGTGGCATTCCAACCCGTAAAATGCCAGCATGACATTGAACGAATGGAGTAAGCGATTTCTCAACTCTTCACTTGTTCTAAAAGCTTGAATTACCTCATCATTTAAAGTAGGAGCACTGGAATTAAAGCGACTCTTTTCTCTCAGCGGAAACAGCCATTGAATGTAATTGTGTACGGATTCCAGCTTCTGGTAATCCCACGACCAAATATCCTCGATCGCCCGACCTTGCGAATCCGGCTGCTGACCGAGATAGAATGCTAAAATTTTGTTTTGTTTGGTTGAATCACTCATTAATAAGTTGTTTTGTATCTAAATTGTATTTTTGGGCGGGCGGGACGCCCACCCCACAACCAGAAAATTTAATTTTTGCGTGGAACAGGCATCCTGCCTGTTCTTTAAAATAGTTTTCTTGAGTCGGTTTCAACCGACTTTAGCTATTAGCCAGGGGTTTAAACCCCTGGCGGCTTCGCCCTGTTTACCGCAAAGTCACAAACTCTTCAGCAGTCGATGGGTGAATGCCAATAGTCGCGTCGAAGTCTTTCTTCGTAGCTCCCATATTAACAGCGATCGCCATTCCTTGAATAATCTCCCCCGCATCTTTCCCCACCATGTGCACGCCCAAAACTCTGTCCGTATTAGTTTCAACAACTAACTTGACAAAAGTTTTCTCATCTGCGCCTGTCAAAGCGTGAAACATCGGTCGAAACTTGGCTGTGTAGCACTTAATTGAGTCGGGAAACTTTGCTCTAGCCTGCTCTTCATTTAAGCCGACTGTAGCCGCTTCCGGCTGCGAAAATACCGCTGATGCCACATTTTCGTAACTGATTGCTCTCGGATTGTTGCCAAATTCAGTATCTGCAAAAGCACGACCTTCCGCGATCGCAATTGGCGTTAAATTGATGCGGTTGGTGCAATCTCCCACTGCAAAAATGTGCGGCTGACTGGTGCGGCTGTCTTTGGTAACTGCGATCGCACATTTATCTGTTTCTACTCCCGCATTTTCTAAAGCCAATTTTTCCAAGTTGGGTTTGCGCCCGGTAGCGCACAACAGCGCGTCTACTATTAGCGTTCCTTCGGATGTTCCAGACAGAGTTAATTTTAAGCCTTCTGGGGTTTTCTCAATGTGGTTGATCGAGCTTTCTGTCAAAATTTCGATTCCGTGCTTAATCATTCCTTCTTGCACGTTGGTGCGAATCTCTGCGTCGAAGTCGTTCAAAATTAAGTCGCGGCGGATGATTTGAGTTACTTGACTTCCCAACCCGTTCATAATGCAAGCAAATTCGACGCCGATGTAGCCGCCGCCCCAAATTGCCAACCGTTTTGGCTGCTCTTTTAGCAGGAATATTTCGCGGGAGGTAATCGCGTGTTCGATGCCCATAATTGGCACTCTTTCGGCTTCTCCGCCGACAGCGATTAAGATTTTGGCAGCGGTGATTTTTCTGTCACCAACTTCGACGGTGTGGGGGTCGATAAATTTGGCGTATCCTGAAATTAATTCTACTCCGGCTTTTTCGAGAAAGCTGATGTGCAGTTTGCTGAGTCGGCGCACTTCTGTGTCTACCGTGGTGACGAGTTTTTCCCAGTCGAAGCTGCTTTCTACTGGACTCCAACCGTAGCCCACCGCATCTTCATAAAGGTGCGAAAATGTTGAGGCGTAAACCATCAGTTTTTTGGGCACGCAGCCGCGAATTACGCAGGTTCCGCCTACTAAGTCGTTTTCGGCGATCGCCACTTTTGCCCCGTAGGATGCTGCTCGCTTGGAACTCGCCAATCCGCCGGAACCTGCACCTATCACAAACAAGTCGTAATCGTATGTCATAATTGTCTCTACCTTCTTATCGCCAACTTGCCAATTTTTCGCTTTACTTTTCTTAATGGTAGCTCAAAAATTTTTTGTTTTTGTTGGGGGTCAACTACTTTACTTTTTCCGATTGACATGGTATTATTAAATAATAGGAATTTAGGCATTAATTTTAAAATTGCTCACGCTCCCATTTTTAGAGTATAGCATAAGTGATCGACAAGAAACATATAAAAATGTAACTATTTTGCAACCGCCACCAAGAAGGAAAGAGCTAATTGTCGATCGCTCGTTATAGCCGAGTCGAACTCCCGTAAATCCCTGTAAAAAAGCGCAACTTTGATGATCTTCCCGATTTTTAAGGGGTAGTAGGGGGCAAGAATCAGGGGGGATCGGGGCTAATCGCAGCGCAGCGATAGAAAACTGATACTACCCTAACCTATCAGGGCAATCACGGGAGATTACCCTACAGTTTTTGATATTTTCATCAATCCTTGATTATTGCTATATTATAAACATAAATTAATTCTCGGGCTAGCTGTATGATCGATTGGCTTTTGCTCTGGGGAGTGACGCAAGGAGTCGGCATTCTCGTTCAACCCATCTTAGAAGACTTGATCAAAGACGGCGCGAAGGATTTTGCTAAAGATTTTTTTAAAGATTCCTTGAAAAACGTCTTAGTCGAAAAAGACCCGCGAAAAGTCGCAGCGGGCCAAGCAATCAAAAAGTTTTTGGAGTTGGTGGAACAGCAGTTGAAAATTGGCGGACTTTCCCCAGAGCAAAGAAAGCTGTATATTAAAGATGTTAAACAGTTTATCAATAACAAGTCTGTTAAGGAAATTTTGGGCAAGGCTTTTGAGAGCGATCGCGAATCTCTTGATGCAGAACTTCTCGAACAAACCTGGAGTCAACTAGATTTAACTCCTTTACCAGCAAGATTTAAGTGGCAAACCATCGCCAATCAGTATCTCGCAGAAGTTCAAGAAATTCTCTTTGACTCAAAAGACTTGCGCGATATCTTGAATGCTCAAAATCTCGATAGCATTCAAAAAAATACTCAAGAAACGGCGGGGATTATCCCCGATTTTGACTTGAGGCAATATCAAGAAGCTCTGTGCGAGCGTTACAGCAATCTCAATTTAAGCAGCGTCGATCCCAATACCTACGATTATCGGGAAAAACTGAAGGTTTGGCAAATATTTATTTTCCAAGATGTGCGATCGATTTACGAATCATTTCTGCCCCAAGCTTACGAAATTCCTAAAGAACATCAACGGCGGCTGCAAGACAGCAATCAATTAGACGCGATAGATCTAGAAAATTTAGAGAAATATCGGCGCGGTTATTTTTCTCAGCCGATCGTATCGGTGTTAGATGTGATCAATGACAAGCACAAGTATCCCTACATTGTTATTTTAGGCGATCCGGGTTCTGGCAAGTCTACTCTGTTACAATATTTAGCATTAAACTGGGCGCGATCGCCCTTAAATAGCGTGACATCTCAGCCGATTCCGCTGCTAATAGAATTGCGGACTTACATTCGCAGCGGGGAATCAGGACATTGCAAGAATTTCCTCGAATTTTTCCATCAAAGTCCGGGTTCAATTTGTCACTTGAATCAGCATCAATTGCAGGAACAGCTTAAAGCAGGCGACGCTGTGGTGATGTTCGACGGATTAGATGAAATTTTCGATCCTGGGAAACGAGAAGATGTAATTACGGCGATTCATCGGTTTACCAATGAGTATCCCCGCGTGCGAGCGATTGTCACGTCTCGGATTATTGATTACCAACCTCAACGCTTGCAAGATGCAGGGTTTCATAACTTTATTCTCCAAGATTTGAATGCGGAACAAATTCAGGATTTTGTTCGCCGCTGGCACGAATTAACTTTTACTGATGCTGGGGAAAAAGCGCGGATTAGTCAGCGCATGAAAAAAGCATTGGAGTATTCATCAAGGATTCGAGATTTAGCGGGTAATCCCTTATTGTTGACGATTATGGCGATTTTAAATCGCAGTCAAGAATTGCCGAGATATAGGGCGAAACTTTACAAAAAAGCTTCGCGGGTGTTGCTTTATCAATGGGATGTGGAAAGGTCTTTAGTAGAGGATAGCAGGCTCGATCCGAAAACTATTGATGCTAAAGATAAGCAAGAAATGCTGCGGCGAGTCGCTTACGAAATGCAAGCAGCACCTAAAGGCTTAGCTGGCAATATTATTAGTGCGGAAGATTTGGAGAATACCCTGACAGAATATCTGAAGAATAAAGATTTCGATCGACCGAAAGAGCGGGCAAGGTTGATAATTAACCAACTGCGAACTCGCAACTTTATTTTATGTTATTTGGGTGCGGATACTTATGGGTTTGTGCATCGAACTTTTTTGGAATATTTCTGTGCGTCTGAGGTGGTGGAAAGGTTTCAGAAGACACAAGAAATTACACTGGAGGAGTTGAAAACAGATGTTTTTGGCAAGCACTGGGATGATGAATCTTGGCAGGAAGTTTTGTGCTTGATTGCGGGATTGATTGCTGGAAAGTTTACCGGGAAATTGATTGAGTTTTTGATTGAACAGGATGGGGCCGCCCAAAAGTTCAGCAATCTGTTTTTGGCAGCGAAGTGTTTGAATGAGGTGAGGGAGAGAAAAGAGATTGCTGCGGTTGAGAGTCAATTGCTTGAACGCTTAAAAGAGTTAACCAAGTACGATCTCAATTATTATTATGAGGCTTATGAAGAAGAGGAAACGCTAGTTGCTGAAATTCGCACTCAAGCAGTAAGTGCGATCTGCTTTACTTGGAAAGATGACCCAGAAACCTTACCTTGGCTCAAACAACTGGCTCAATCTGATGATGATTCGGATGTGCGATGTGCAGCAGTTCAAGAATTAGCATGGGGCTGGAAAGATGACCCAAAAACCTTACCTTGGCTCAAACAACTGGCTCAATCTGATGATGATTCGGAGGTGCCCTATGTAGCAGTCGAAGAATTAGCACGGGGGTGGAAAGATAACCCGGAAACCTTACCTTGGCTCAAACAACTGGCTCAATCTGATAATGATTCGGATGTGCCATCATATGCAGCAGTCAAAGAATTAGCACGAGGGTGGAAAGATGACCCGGAAACCTTACCTTGGCTCAAACAACTGGTTCAATCTGATCGTAATTTTGCTGGGCAATATGCAGCAGTCCAAGAATTAGCTATGGGGTGGAAAGATAACCCAAAAACCTTACCTTTCCTCAAACAACTGGCTCAATCTGATGAGAATTGGTATGTGCGATGTGCAGCAGTCCAAGAATTAGCACGAGAGTGGAAAGATGACCCGGAAACCTTACCTATCCTCAAACAACGAGTTCAATCTGATAATCATTATGCTGTGCGACAAGCAGCAGTCGAAAAAATAGCACGGGGGTGGAAACATGACCCAGAAACCTTACCTATCCTCAAACAACTGGCTCAATTTGATGATGATGGGGAGGTGCGATCTTCAGCAGTTCAAGAATTAGCACGGGGGTGGAGACATGACCCAGAAACCTTACCGTGGCTCAAACAACTGGCTCAATCTGATGAGAATTCGGCTGTGCGACAAGCAGCAGTCCAAGAATTAGCACTGGGGTGGAAAGATGACCCGGAAACCTTACCTATTCTCAAACAACTGGCTCAATTTGATGAGAGTTGGGATGTGCGATATTCAGCAGTACAAGAATTAGCATTCGAGTGTAAAAATGAACCAGGGATATTTGAAGGGTTGGTCGATATTGCTATCAATCATCCTTTTGGACGCCTGTACAAATCGCAAGATAACCCCCGGAAAAGATTACTTGAAATCATGCTCCAGCAATACCCCGATTACCCACAAACTTTAGAAATACTTCGCGATAGATTTGCCAACGATCCAGATGAACAAGTCCGCAATTTTGCCCAGCAACAATTGGCAAAATTAGAGAATCTGTAATCTCAACAAAAAAAGTATCAACAAATTATGCTAGTTCAAAAAATAGTATAATTAATATCAAATAGTTCTCGGAGACAACCACTATGCAAGTCACGACCGAACAAATTATTTATCCATGCAGCGACTGTCAACCAATGGCAGATAGCACAATTCAATACAAATTAATCGTCAAAATCAAAGAAGGTTGCGAATCGCTGTTTAAAAACGACCCAAACGTGTTTGTAGCAGCCGATTTACTGTGGTATCCAGTTGAAGGTAGACCCGACATTTCTCAAGCACCGGATGTTATGGTAATATTTAGCCGACCAAAGGGCGATCGACGTTCCTACCTGCAATTTAACGAAGATAATATTGGTCCCCAAGTTGCGTTTGAGATTCGCTCTCACAACGACAGACAAACCAAGATGTACAAAAAACTTTCATTTTACAATCGCTATGGAGTCGATGAATATTACCTTTACGATCCCGAAAACAACGATTTGAGCGGTTGGCAAAGAATTGAAGGAAACTTAGAAATAATTGAGCCGATGGAGGGCTGGGTAAGTCCGAGATTGGGAGTGCGATTTGAGTTGGGCGAAGCTGGGTTAGAAATATATCGACCCAATGGACAAAGGTTTCTTTCCTATGCGGAATTGGAGGAACAGGGAGAATTAAACCGCCAGCGTGCCGAACAGGAAGCTCAAAGAGCCGAACGTTTGGCAGCAAAACTGCGCGAATTGAACATCGATCCTGAGAGCATTTAAGCGACAAATTGTTTAATTTAGGGCTTACGCATCAAGACCACAGAAACCGGGTTGTTTATGGTTTATGCGCGCTGTAGCGAATGATTTTCGTGAAAAAACCCGGTTTCTCACCACCTTTGTGTAAGTTCCATAATTACAATTTGTCCCACTTGTTTAAAGTCGCGAAGCAATGTCCATTCTTCGGGATTGGTTCACTCCACTCCGGTGCATTTGCAATGACGCCTGATACTGAAATTAGCGTCCAAACGATCGCCCTGACCGCCGCCAAAACCGATAAGAAGTGTTAAGTTAGTAGTTAGTTGTGTCGATCGCACAGAAAAAAAAATGCCTGAACTACAAACCGATACATACCAAGACCTCGACCCGCAAGTCCTCTCAAAGCCCGTTGTTGTCGGTCTGGAAGATGTAACAAAAGTTTACGGGATTGGCGACCTCGAAGTTCGCGCCTTAAACGGCGTCAGCTTAACGGTAAGACAAGGAGAATATTGCTCGATTATGGGCGCATCGGGATCGGGCAAATCTACAGCTATGAATATTATCGGCTGTCTCGATCGACCGACGAGCGGCAGTTACTACTTAGACGGCGTAGATGTCGCCCAAATGCCCGAAGCAGAATTAGCCGGAATTCGCAACTTAAAATTGGGGTTTGTATTCCAACAATTTCACCTGTTGGCTCAGTTAACAGCATTAGAAAATGTGATGTTACCGATGGTTTATGCGGGTGTTTCCGCAGCGGAAAGACGCGAACGGGCAGTAGATGCTTTAACAAAAGTAGGCCTGGAAAGTCGCCTGCAAAACAGACCGAATCAACTATCAGGAGGACAGCAGCAGCGAGTTGCGATCGCCCGGGCTATTGTCAACCGTCCCGTGTTGTTGCTTGCAGATGAACCGACTGGTGCATTGGATACTAAAACTACTCAAGAAGTAATGGATATTTTTACAGAATTCAATGAAAGCGGCATGACGGTTGTGATGGTAACGCACGAACCGGAAGTAGCGCGCCAAACTCGCCGCGTTGTCTGGTTCCGCGACGGTCAAGTTATTCACAACAATCTCAATCCCGCAGAACTTTCACACGCTGTATTTTAGATTGATATTTTTGTTATTTGTGATTAGTTATTGTTGGCTGTTTTGAATGGTCAGTGCGAGCGTCTCGCTCGCGAGCCATGCCGCGAGCGAGACGCTCGCACTATTACTGTACGATAATGACTAATCACTCATGACTAATGACTAATAACTAATGAAAAGCACTCGGAAAAGCTTCCCAAACTCGATCGACAAAATCCCTAAGTTGCCGAGAAGCAATAACACCATCCTTTTTCTCAGCATCCAGAGAGTGCAACTCAGTCAACAGTGAAATTACCTCAGTATCTAAAGCCGCCCGAAACAAACTCAGCGGCCAAAGCAAATCAGCACCATCTCGCAAATCGGATAAAGTGTATTCTTCCAACCATTGCTCAGATAAATCCTTCCCCGACACTAATACAACTAACATCAAAGGGCGCACCCAACAAACTTGACGTGCCTCAACCACTTGGATCACCTCTGAATGCAGGCACGCATCTCCACATTCTAAACTGACAATTTGACCAGGCTTAAAGTTCAAAGCAAAACCCATTGATTCTGACATTGCATAGCAAAACTTTACCACTGCATTCAACAGTGGTTACAAATATTATATCACTTGACAACTAACAACTATAGCGGTTTTCTTTTGACGTGAAGTACGATCGATCCCAATTCGCAATTCCCTTCTTTGAAAAGGAACCACCCATGCCCGATGCCCGATGCGCTCGCGAGCACCTAATTTACCTGAGAAAGGCTATAACAACTAACAACTTTCATCAAGATTTTTAAGAGCGATTTCGAGCTCGGCAGTCAACAATCTAGCTTCTTTTTTGCCGCCGCCACCATTGGTATAATCCGCCACGGAAATCGGAGCACCGATCGCAATTTTTACCTGAGAACCCCATCGAGGAATGCGCGGGCGATAGCGGATACTCATAGGTACAATTTTCACCCCCAAACCCGGTTTGCTCAACTCTGCTTGAATTGCCAAACGAGCCAATCCAGGCTTAATCGGGTGAACTTCGCCATCTTGAAAAATGCCGCCTTCGGGAAAAATGACCAACATCTGCTTGTCTAGAAGCAATTCCACGCCGTAACGGAGACTGCTAATTGCTGGATGCTTGATATCCACAGCAAACCCTCCCAAATGTCTGATGAACCAACCTTGCAGTCCTTTGACCTCATCAGCAGTTACCATAAACCGCAAATCGCGTCCAGTGACCATCTGTCCGGTTGAATAGGGCATCATTAGGGCATCCCACCGGGAACGGTGCGTAGGGGCTAAGATGACAGGCCCGTCTTTCGGCAAGTGCTCCTGTCCGGTTATCTCAATCTTGCCAAAATGAAACGGTAGGACAACATAGTGACCTAGCGGATAGAGCAAGGAGGTTAACCAAGGAGAAACGCGAGAGGTATTAAATGCTACCTTGGCAGGCATTGGCTTCACTAGAGATGATTTACTGGACTCAACGGCGATCGTGGCGGTGTGGCGCATAGCAATTAAGCGGCTTTATCGAGAGCTCAAGTCTAAAGTATGTTGTTTGACACATCTTTAGTTGTTTGAACGGGACACTTTTGCTATTGGCATTGTGCCGATCGAGCGATCGCACCCGCAATAGATAAATCTGTAACTGGTAAAACCTCAGCCAACCCGACAGCACTACCGCAGAGCCGTCAACCGCCAAGAGAGCTCGATCGGGCAATTACCTATTATTTCAGTTAAATAGCCAAGTTCGACTAAACATCGCCTCCAAGAGTCAAAACTTTTACTGTTAACTTTTCCTGCGCGCTTCAAACCAAGAAAGCAACTGCTCGCGGCAAACAGACTCCATGATACCGCCGAGCACCTCCAAGCGGTGACACGAATGAGCGCTATCTGGAATATTAGCCGCAGTCCGAATCGTGCCAGTTTTCGGGTCATCTGCTCCATATACCAGCAGACCGATCCGAGCTTGTACGATCGCACCAGCGCACATCGGGCAAGGTTCCAGCGTTACGTAGAGCGTGCAAGAGTTGAGATGCCAGTCTTGCAAAACTTGGCCGGCCGCCCGCAGAGCCAAGATTTCAGCATGAGCAGTCGGATCGCAGTCTCGCTCCCGCCGATTTTGCGCTTCGGCAATCAATTTGCCACTACCGTCAACAATTGCAGCACCCACGGGCACTTCGCCCTCCGCGCCGGCCGATCGTGCTAATTCCACAGCCCTAGTCATCCAGCGCTTGTGAATAGCATAATTAGAATCACTAATAGACAACGGCTCTGTTTGCAAATTCACGGTATATTCACGCAACTGAAAACACTTAATAAAGTCTTACTTATTCACTTGGTGTAGATAGAATAAGTACGATCGCTAATAAAACAAGTTTTTTTGGGGAATTTATGGCATACTTACCTAACTAAAAACACTTAAGATCGAGAAATAAAGTCATACCGCATCCCAATCGACAGTAATTTTTAATTATGGACACCACCACAATCAGCACTGAAGTTGTTGAGCTGTTGTCTCGGATTAGCCGGCAAAAGCTCCGCGAACAAGATATCACTCCTTTAGTCGTCTTCCTGACTGCCCTAATTTCCATCCTGCGCGGAGTGATGATTATTGACAGGACGATCGCCGTTGAAGAAGAAGAACGGCTGCAAAAGACTCTCAAAGCCTTTGCCAGCGGCGACCCCGATCGGGTAGAACTAATTCAGCGCCTTGTCAAAGGCATCTCCAAACAGCAGGTTTACTTCAACCCCACGGAATTGCTAACCCTGACAGCTTTCTTCTCAGAATCAGAAAAGCTGTTGCTCATCGTTTCCGGCTACGAAATGTCAGCCGCAGACGGACACATCGACCTCCGAGAGCAAATGTACTTACAGTCGATGGGAAACCGACTCGGCCTCGACTCCAGACACATTGCAGCCATAGACACTTTATTTACTAAAGAAGGAGTCCTCGACTCAGAAGCTTTTGCCGAAGTTCAAGCTTTACTCGCACCCAGCGAATTCGAGTCCCGCGATCCGGTACTTGGCAAAGCAGCAAAGCACTTGCTGGGTATTTTACACCGCAAATAATGCAGCGGATATAAATTTATTCGCAGTATAAAGACTGAGAAAGAGGGAAGAGGATTTGACGCTTTTTCGATTTTAGACGCGAATTGCGCGCCAAGGCGCTCAAAAACTGGGTTTTTTAACCGATTCATGCAGCGCTGCATGGCGTATTTTGGTGAAAAACCCGGTTTCTGCGTAAGTCCCGCTTTATTTTTCTGGCAAGAGTCGATCGACCCTTGTATCCTATTGAACCGAATCCATCTAAAATCTAAAAGCGAATTATCGCAGCCTCGATAGCTCCAGCTCGGTTTCAAAACCCCAATCGATTGATTATGCAAATTGAATGGCAAACCGCCAAAACCTACGAAGACATTCTCTATCACAAAAATGGTGGCACCGCCAAAATTACCATCAATCGACCTCACAAACGGAACGCTTTCCGTCCCAAAACCGTGCAGGAACTGTGCGATGCCTTTACTGATGCGCGCGAAGACACAAAAATCGGCGTTGTCCTGTTCACCGGTGCGGGGCCTCATACAGACGGCAAATACGCCTTTTGTGCCGGCGGCGACCAAAGCGTGCGGGGTGCGGCGGGATATGTAGACGAAGGTGGCATACCCCGCTTGAACGTGCTCGACTTGCAGAAGTTGATTCGATCGATGCCCAAAGTGGTAATTGCTTTAGTTGCAGGCTACGCAATTGGAGGGGGTCACGTTCTGCACTTAATTTGCGACTTGACGATCGCTGCTGACAATGCTATTTTCGGACAGACCGGCCCAAAAGTCGGCAGTTTCGACGGTGGTTTCGGAGCTAGCTATCTCGCTAGAGTTGTCGGTCAGAAAAAAGCCCGAGAAATTTGGTTTTTGTGCCGCCAGTACAGCGCGCAGCAAGCCTTAGAAATGGGTTTAGTAAACTGTGTCGTGCCCGTCGAACAACTCGAACTAGAAGGGATGCAGTGGGCTCTTGAAATTTTAGAAAAAAGTCCGATCGCGATTCGCTGTTTGAAATCCGCTTTTAATGCCGACTGCGACGGTCAAGCCGGTCTGCAAGAACTGGCTGGAAATGCCACTTTGCTGTACTATATGACCCAGGAAGGCGCCGAAGGCAAACAAGCCTTTTTGGAAAAACGGCAACCTGATTTTAGTCAATATCCTTGGCTGCCATAGCTGGATGGAGAAATTAATTTTTTTTATCCACTCATATTAAAAAAGTAGATGCTGCTAACTTTTATGAGTTGGTAAAGTCCAATGCACCCGATCGCCCACAAGTGTCAGTATTGATATTAGTTTCCAAAAACAATGAAACTGCTTTGCCAGATCCAAACCCTGATATTCATCTGTGATTCCCCGATCGAAAATCGAAAATCGAAAATCGAAAATGGTATGCTCTCTCCTGCTGCGGAGTCACTATACCGAGAGTGCTGTGGCCGATTTTTCCATTAACGTTGTGCCTGTAAGCTGGTAGTCATTGGGCTCAGCAAGAGTGACGGCCGCCTCCTGCAGAGTTACAGTCTGTTCTTGCCACAGTTCAATTTCTTCTAGGTTTTCCCAAGATAGCCCAAAAGCCGAAACCCCTAAAGAACAAGCTTTCCACTGACTTTGAACCGGAACGCTCAGCAGATCGCAAACACCCCCGCGTCTCCCCTCTGGGGTATAGTGGCGGCAGTGACGGCAAGCAGAAGTTAATCGGGTTTTCATATAAGTTCTTAGGTAAATCATTTTCATCTCTAATTCTCCAATGTAGAGCTAGCAGGTTTTAGAGCATCCCAGCCTTTATGCTGTCTGGGTTATAGCGATCCCCGGATAGCAATTAAATTTTATAAATTCTTTATAATCTCGTTATATATAGAAACAATAAGCTCAGTGTAGACTCATGGTATAGGTAAAAACACAGCTTAAAAGTTTATAAGGCTGTCAGGGATCAAGAAAAAGTACAAATGCGGAACAAAAATGAGAGGTTATAAATAAGCGGTATCTCCAGATACAAAAAGCTGCTTGCAGTCTCGGCAAGCAGCTTTTGGGACACAGCAACAATTAAGTTTTAAAATGAAAATGAAAAGATAGCTGCCGGCGATCGACAGCAGGCGATCGGGCCCCTGTTGCATTGACGCCAAAAGTAGCTAATCATAAAATAGGCAAGTTTTCAAGCTTCTTGTTTATATCTACAATCAAAACATTAAAATCAATTCAGAGGCGGTAGGAGTTTTGCTAATGAGTAAGCGTTCTTCGGTTGAATCCCCAAATCATCAATCCTCATCAACCCCAATCAAGCCTGCTTTGCAAGCAGCCCTGGGGTGTCTGGATGTAAGCCTAGAAGCAGAACTGACAACATACAGAAGGCACAGGCGGCGCGCAGAACAGTGGGTGTCGCCATCAGTTCGTACTGGCAAGCAAACAGCCACAACCGAGCAACAGCTAGCCCAAAACCTGCCGCCGGAGGCTGCCCAGGAAACCCAGCAGCCGCTGTTGATGCCCCTATCCCTTGGCGGCAGCCCGGGCGATGCCCCGCTAGCAACTACCAGGGGCGGCACAAAACTATCTAGCAGTGCCTCCGCACCCAACAAGTATCTCGAATCAAGCGAAAAACTGATCGAAAGTTTGGACGAGCAAACAGCCGAGCCTGCGGTCGAACGCAGTTTAGCCGCCAGTTTGTTAACTCCCCTGGGACTGAGTTCGATGCTGCTGTTTCTGCTGTCGTGCACAGCTTTGGGCTACGCCGTCATGCACCCGTCAAGTCTGGCGAAAATGGCCGGGCTGAACCGTTTGCTCGATCGTACCGCGCCCTCTCCCAGCGACAGTCAAGTTACTACCGCCACATCAGATACCGGCACCAAGGAACTGCCGAAAGCTCCAAATCTGGCATCCAAGGAATTTGTCGAGCTAGATTTGAGCACTCTGAGCAATGTCAAGCCGACAGCCAGCCCGATTGCTTCCCCGTCGCCAAAAGCATCAATCCCGCCAAATCCGGCAGCGCCTCCAGGCCCTGGCGCGGCTGTCCCGATCCCTACAGAAGACGGCAACCCAGCCAGAGGCAGGGAACAAGGACTCAACAATCTCAGTACGGCTTTGCTTCCCAGTCCCAGCCCCAGCGCCTCCCAGCCTGTCCCGACACTGCCGACACTGCCTCCAACACCCTCCCCAGCCCAGCCGACAGCCGCATCCCCGGCGACAGCATCCCCAGCCACAGCAGCCTCGGCCACAGCAGCCCCGCTGGGAAGGCCGACACGGGCTGCCGACGGTTTCTATTACGTTGTCACCGATTACACCGACGAAAAATCGCTGCAGCAAGCCAGAACCGCAGTTCCCGATGCCTACGTGCGAAACTTCTCAAAGGGTGTCAAGATCCAAATGGGGGCTTTGAACGATGCTGCCTCAGCAGAACGTTTGGTGAAAGAACTCCAAGCAAAAGGGGTGAAGCCGCAATACTATCAGCCATAAATTAGTTAGAAGGAATGAAAAATTAAAAAATTCACAGAGAATTGAGAAATTTTGATTGGGAATTTTTAGTTGTTAATTCCTACTCCTAAATCTAAAATTTAAAATCGGGAGACTGGCAAAATGGGATTATTCGATCGGCTTTGGCGAGTGATTCGAGCCAATATTAACAGTTTGGTCGGGACGGCCGAAGATCCAGAAAAAATTCTGGAACAAGCTGTCATGGATATGCAGGAAGATTTAGTGCAGCTCAGACAAGCTGTGGCAGGGGCGATTGCAGCTCAAAAACGCACCGAACGCCAGTGTTCCCAAGCTGAGTCTACTGCAGCAGAATGGTACCAGCGGGCGCAGCTAGCTTTGCAAAAAGGCGAGGAAAATTTGGCGCGGGAAGCTCTGACGCGCAAAAAATCTTATCAAGAAACGGCAACGGCGATGAAAGCCAGTCTCGGACAGCAGAATGCTGTTGTGACTCAACTTAAAGACAATATGCGGGCGCTCGAAAGTAAAATTTCTGAGGCAAAATCTAAAAAAGATATGTACATTGCCCGAGCAAGAAGCGCCGCATCGTCGGAAAGGCTTCAAGAAATGATGGGCAATCTCAATAGCGGCAGCGCTTTGAGCGCGTTTGAACGGATGGAAGAGAAAGTCATGCAGCTAGAAGCTCGCTCCGAAGCAATCGCAGAACTCGGAACTAACGATTTAGAAAAGAAGTTTCTCTCTCTCGAAGCTGCAGGCGATGTCGATAGCGAGTTGGCGGCGATGAAAGCACAAATGCTTCCGGGCAACAATACACCCAAATTGCCGTCGGGGGAACCGCCCGCATCCTGAACCGGGCGCGGTGCACAACAATAGTTTGGACGAGCAAAAACTTGCGCTAGCGGCGCAGCACCTGATGGCTCGAAGCGTATTGGGGAATTCCCGGATCGAAGTTAAACTCAATAGATAGGTGCATGAATGAGCTTGCCTGCATCACATTACTCGATCGCTTTAAACTGGATTTATCTATTTGCAAAAATTGCCCGCATACTCGATCGCACTAAAAATCTGACCGACTGAATTTCACCGCTGCGGGCTAGCGCCTAAAGCCAGCATTCCGCTTACCTCGTACACCTCACCCAGGAAAAATAGCATTATGGGATTATTTGACCGCATTAGCCGAGTCGTCAGAGCCAATCTTAACGATATGGTCAACAAAGCTGAAGACCCGGAAAAGATTTTAGAACAGTCCGTTACGGATATGCAGGAAGACTTGGTGCAGTTGCGTCAGGCCGTTGCCAGCGCGATCGCCACCCAAAAGCGCACCCAGACTCAGTACAATCAAGCTGAATCTCAGTCTAACCAGTGGCAGCAGCGCGCCGCGCTCGCCCTGCAAAAAGGAGACGAGACTTTGGCCCGCGAAGCGCTGGTGCGCAAAAAGTCTCACGCTGAAACGGCGGCGACGCTGAAAGCCAGTCTGGATCAGCAATCGGGTCAGGTGGAAAGTCTCAAGCGCAACTTGATCGGTTTGGAGAGCAAGATTTCTGAAGCTAAGACTAAGAAGGATATGCTCAAAGCCCGGATATCCGCTGCTAAGGCTCAGGAACAGCTCAACAATACCATTGGCACCCTGAATACTGGCAGTTCGATGGCAGCTTTCGATCGCATGGAAGAAAAAGTTTTGCAGATAGAAGCTCGCGCGGGAGCTTCGGCAGAACTAGCGGCCGGTGGCAGCAATTTAGAGGAACAGTTCCGCTTGCTCGAAGGCGGCGGCGATGTTGACGACGAGTTGGCTCAAATGAAAGCTCAACTCGCCGGGGGTTCTGTGTCTCAAGGTCAATTGCCGGCAGCGGGTAAAACTGCTACTGCTCCTACTACCTCGGAGTCGAGTCCGGTGATTGACGCTGAGTTGGAAGAATTGCGCTCGCAGCTCAATAAAATGTAGTAATCTGTATCAAAATTCACATATTTCTTCAGATCGCAGGTTTGATAGAATGCTCCGCCTACCTACAGCGCTAGCTTGGGGAGGTCGGAGCTTTTTTCAGGGGTTCTAACCTAATACACAAATTTTTAATTTTGTCAAGCATCTTTGTGTTGAATTAACGAGTTAAATTATTTAAAAAAAGTGATAAAGTAATTTAATTCTTTGGAATTGCGCCGGCACTCGGATCGATCGCAATTCCAAATAACTATAAAATATTGCTAATAAGTCATGCCCGTGCAACCTTCCAGAGGCTTTTGTGAAATCAAGTTTTTCAAAGCATTAGCACTTGGTTTTTCAATTGCAGCTATTTGCCCCGCACCGCTAGCAGCTCAAAGTGTTGGCGAGTCAATGGTTGCTGCCCACTCAAGGGTGCGATTGCCAATTGATAATGATAATTTACCCTCTCAATTAAAACTCGATCGAGAAACCGCAGACGATCGCGATCGGCTTCATGATTTATACTCAGGTTCAGAATTAGATAAAGACAGTAAAGACCAAGAAAACGACATCCCGGAGTTCGATCGACCGGCCCAAAGTGAGGAAAGAGAAACTCTCGCTCAATTGCCGAACCGAGGAGAAAACAGACAAGAATTTCCGATTCCCAACCCGCTACCGCCAACTCCGGCTCCCCTAAGAGAACCCGCGCCTCCAGCGCCCCTGCCTCCTCCAGAACAGCTTTTGCAGCCATCCGCGCCCGCGCCGGCACAGCCAGCAGAATTGCCCAACATTCCAGGTACGATAACAGTCGATCGATTTGAAGTTGTTGGCAGCACCGTCTTTAGCAAACAAGAATTAGACGCTGTACTCAAAGATTTTATAGGCCGCCCGCTGACTTTTGCTCAACTGCTGCAAGCTCGTTCTGCTGTGAGTCAACTCTACATCAGCAAAGGTTATATCACTTCTGGAGCGCTGATTGGCCCGCAAACGCTCTCCGGCTCAGTTGTCAGAATATCCGTGCTAGAAGGCAAGCTAGAAAGTATAAATGTAGTCGGTACTAGGCGGCTGAATTCTAACTACGTCAGAAGCCGATTAGCCCTGGCGACACGAGGCCCGCTGAACGAAAAGCGTTTGCTAGAAGCTCTGCAACTGCTGCAACTTAGCGGGCAAATCGAAAACATCTCAGCGGAACTGCAAGCGGGTTCTCGTGCGGGTTTTAATTTGCTGTTAGTCCGAGTCAAAGAAGCAAGAACTTTCCAAGCCAGCCTTTTTACTGACAATTCTCGCTCTCCGAGTGTGGGGAGTTGGCGGCGCGGCGCGGAAGTCCGCGAGGCTAATTTGTTGGGTTTGGGAGATAGTGCGAGTTTGGTTTATACAAATACTCAGGGTAGCAATGCTGTCGATTTGAGTTACGCGTTGCCAGTGAATTCGCGCAACGGTACGGTAAGTTTTCAATTAAGCCGGAGCAAAAGCAATATTGTTGAGTCGCCGTTTGACGCTCTGGATATTGAAGCGTCGAGCCGCACTTATGAGTTGACTTACCGCCAGCCGATCGTGCAAACTCCGAGAACAGAAATCGCGATCGGGATTGGTGCCGGCAGGCGAGAAAGCGATACATCTTTGCTGGGAGAGGATTTTCCGCTGTCGCCGGGAGCGGATGATCGCGGGAGAACTAGGGTTTCGGCGCTGAGGCTGTTTCAGGATTTTACTCAGAGGGGTGAGAAAGATGTCTTGGCGGCGCGATCGCAGTTCAGTTTGGGAGTGGGAGCATTTGGCGCTACGGTGAGCAGCAGTGAGCCTGACGGTCAATTTTTGGCGTGGCGGGGTCAATTGCAGTACGTGCGGTTGTTGGCTCCCCAGACGCTGCTGGTGGTGCGATCGGATGTGCAGTTGGCTGGGGGAGGGCTTTTGCCGATCGAACAATTTGGTTTGGGCGGCCCGGACACGGTGCGGGGCTACCGTCAGGATGCAATGCTTGCCGATAGCGGAATTTTTGCTTCTGCCGAGTTGCGGTATCCGATTTTGCGCACCGCTGACAAAAAAGGTGTTTTGCAGGTGACGCCGTTTGTGGATTTTGGGAATGTTTGGACTATGGGCGGGGGAAGGGCGGCCATAGAAGCGAATACTTTGCTGTCAGCGGGATTGGGGCTGCGGTGGCAGTACGGCGAGAGGTGGAATGCTCGCGGAGGCTGGGGAATTCCTTTGATTGATATTAAGTCGAGCGATCGGAGTTGGCAAGAGCGCGGGCTTTATTTTTCAGTAGAATTCAAACTTTTTTAGGAAAGCAGCCGTTTTGCCCTTGGCGGAACTGAGCAATTCCGCTATATAGTAATAAGTATCATTTGGCACTCATCTTTAGCTGCCAAGAGTGCATTCTACTGATAATTTTAAATTAAACTATGTCTAAGGTGCGATTGCTGCTTTTAAGTTCTTTTGCTTCCGGTTTTGGGCTTTGCTCGATCATTTTGGCGATATTTACGATGACTTCCAGGCTGTCGTTTACGTCTTTTTTTACCTTTGTTTTAACTTTGGTATTTTTTGCGATAAATCTGCTTTTTGCTTTGCATTATTACACATCGATTACAAAGCAGTTGAGTGTTAAAGGTAAAAGAAAAGCTAGAATTTAGCGGTTGTGAAGTAGAAGCGGACTAAGGCAGGGAGAGTTTTTGAGGGAATTTGAAAGGAATCCAAACAAACGGCTTTTGGTTGAGAGAATTATCTAGCTGTCAGCCATAATTATTTAAGGTCTAATTATTTAGGAGGTGTGATCGTGGTTATTACTCAAAGCAACCCGCCAAATCTTCCAGATGCGACAAAGACTCGCTTTACTCCAGATGAATACCGGGCGATCGAGGAAACCGCTGAAGAACGTCACGAATATTGTAACGGAGAGATTATCGCTATGTCAGGAGGTTCCCCCGCTCACAGCCGTATTACCGTAGACATTACGACTTTTCTTAACGTGGCTGTGCGAGACACAAATTTTCAAATCTATAACGGCGATCTGCGAATTTGGATTCCTAGTTTCAATCACGGAACTTATCCCGATGTTCTGGTAATTGATGGCGAACCAAAATTCAATGGCGATCGCACGGACGAAATTCTCAACCCTTTACTGATTGTTGAAGTTCTTTCGCCCTCCACTGAAGGCTACGATCGAGGTGAAAAGTTCAGAAAATATCGCTCTATTGCTAGTTTTTGTGAATATCTGCTGGTTAGTCAAACGGAACCCTATATTGAGCAATATTATAATGGCGATCGCCAAAGTAGCGATCGCTGGCAATGGCAAGTGTACGATCGGCTCGATCGGGCGATCGTCCTGCACAGTTTAAATATAGAACTTCCGATGTCTGAAGTCTACCGCCGCCTTAATTTTTAAGGGCGATTTTTTCAAGTTTGAAATGAATCATGTTTAACTAGAAATATAAGTTTAGGAGAAAGCTATGGTTACTTTAATTCAACATCCAGGGCAAAACCAACTTGAAACCCCAGCAGAGGAAAAAGTCTGGACTGATGCTGAATTCATGGCACTCAACCGAGATGGACACCGCTACGAAATTGTAAATGGAGAACTAATTGACATGGGAAACTCGGGTGCAAAACACGGTTATATTGCGATTATTTTGAGTGCTGCGTTATTTAACTGCGTATCAACGAGAAAACTAGGCGCGATGTTCGACTCCAGCACTGCTTTTAAGATGAAATCAGGAAACAAGCGATCGCCCGACGTTTCCTTCATGGCAAAAGAACGCCTGCAAGGGCTAGATGAGCTCCCCGATGGCTTCTTAGAGGGTGCGCCGGATCTGGCCGTAGAAATCCTTTCTCCTGGCAATACAGTGGCAGAAATTCACGACAAACTCGTAGAATATTTCGAGAATGAGGCGCGTTTAGTGTGGGTGATTCATCCTCAAGAACAGTATGTGTTAGTTTATCGATCGTCCCAAGAGCCCGATCGCCTGCTCAAGTCCGCTGATTCCCTCGATGGCGAAAAAATCGTCCCCGGCTTTACTCTGGCGGTTGCGGAGTTATTTCAAAAACTGGCTTTTTAATGATTGGGCGATCGGACTCGGGAAAATTACGAGTAATATTGATAATTTAACTTAGGCAGCTAGTAAGACAGAATCCGAAAATTGCGGGTAATCAGCTAGTAATATAAAGATCACTTCTAGGAGGCTATAAGCATGACAAACATATCTAACGAAAAAACAGCGATTATCCGTACAGAAAGAGGATTGACGATCGCAGGTACGCGCATCACCATCTACGACATCATGGACTATGTAACGGCGCAATATCCGCCTAAGTTTATCAGGGGATTGTTTGACCTTACAGAAGCACAAATTAATGCAGCTTTAGCTTATATTGAGGCAAATCGCGCTGATGTTGAAGCTGAGTATCAAATGGTTCTTAAGGAAGCTGAGGAACTCCGGCTGTATTATGAAGAAAAAAATCGCGATCTCATTGCTAGAATTGCAGCCCAACCACCAAAACCTGGAACGGAAGCTGCATGGGAAAAACTTCGAGCGGCTAAGGCAAAACTTGATGCTAAAGCATGATTTTTTTGATCGATCGTAATCTCAACGGACACGCCATAATTTTCT
The DNA here is from genome assembly GCF_036700565.1 of Microcoleus pseudofavosus SVA1_A4. Taxonomy (NCBI): domain Bacteria; kingdom Bacillati; phylum Cyanobacteriota; class Cyanophyceae; order Oscillatoriales; family Microcoleaceae; genus Microcoleus; species Microcoleus pseudofavosus. The sequence goes on along the minus strand of NZ_JAUBPE010000022.1, from coordinate 1,502 downwards.
TTGGTTCTATTGCTAATCAAGGTTAGCTTGATATCATCCCTATTCGTTTTGTCACCTTAAAGGAGATTGCTTTAATATGTTAACTAAATACATCCAAGCTGCCATGAAGCAAGCTAAGTATGAAATTTTCCGTGATGATGGGACTTTCTACGGAGAAATTCCGATCTGTGAGGGAGTCTATGCAAATGCTGTAACTCTCGAAGCTTGTCGAGAAGAATTGCAAGAGGTATTGGAAGACTGGATTTTACTTGGTCTCACCATGAATCTTCCTTTACCCGTCCTCGATAATATCGACCTTACAATTACCAAAGATGTTGCCTGATCCCCCCTTTAAAACCAATCAAACGTCGAGACTTAATTTATTACCTGAAACAACTGGGATTTGATGGCCCCTATTCGGGAAAAAGGCATCAGTTCATGTTAAAAGATAACCTTCGCATCACCATTCCCAATCCTCATCAAGGTGATATCAGCGCCAACTTTTTAGCTAAGATTTTGCGACAGGCTAAAGTTGATATTAATGATTGGGAAAACCTCTAAAATTGATGGAGTTTTGTCAATTGATTATCAAGTATGATAGGATTAATGAATCGTAAACTCCTTAAATACTATGACCATTGAAAATCTTGAAGCTGAAGTGATGGCATTACCAAGGGATGCTCAAGCAATATTGCTCTCGCGACTCCTAAAACACTTGGGACAAAGTAGGGAAAACGATGCAGAAGTTGCATCTAGCTGGAGTGAGGAAGCTGAAAGGCGCGATCGAGAAATGGATGGCGGCCAAGTTACTGGTATTCCGGCTGAACAAGTGTTTGAGAAACGCGGCAAAGAACTTTATGAGAATATTATCCGCGCTCAAGTAGAGACACCAGAGAATATTGGCAAGATTATTTCAATTAATGTTGAGACGGGTGAATATTAAATTGGTGAGGACTTGGTAGTAACGAGTAGCAAATTAAAAGCGAAACAGGCTAATGCACTTATTTGGGCGGAACGCATTGGTTTTGATGCGGTTTACGCTGTTGGTGGTACATTGTCAGGACGGCAGAATGATGCGGTGTGCGATCGCGATTTGATTACCAATAAATGTAGTGTTTAAAAAGTGATACTCATGTTACAACAATTAACAAAGATTACTCTTTCAACTCTTTTGGTGTTAGAAACAGCTACGGTGGGTTCTACTGCACCACTCCCTAGTCCTAATAATCAAGGGGATTATATTGGAAGAGCTTATCATACTTATTGGGAAGTAGTAGACCCCGACCCAAAGGGGTTAAATTGTCGCATGAATTCTTCTTTTGAAGAATTTATGCGTGTTGACAACCGCACTCCATTTGATGTTTTTAATTGGTCTGTAGTTGGTGTTTTAAAACAGGGACAGCGTTTTGAAAGCTTTCCTGGAAATGCTGGTGTTACTTTCCTGGATAAGTAGTTAAGCAAAATTAATTACATAATTATCTCCAAATTCTTTAAGAATTCTTTCTACAGATGAAACAAGAGAT